>DAIQAW010000193.1:0-2865 GCA_036781465.1 Candidatus Aquirickettsiella sp. | reverse complement strand
AGTTTATATTAAGATTATTATTTTTTATTGGTCACACAGTCAATTTCTTCAATCGTACGTTGATGATTTGTAAACACACAAATGTCTGCAGCAATAATTAAACTTTTTTCAACAATAGCACGCGCACTTAATTTAGTATTTTGAAATAATGCCAATGCAGCAGACTGTGCATAAGCCCCACCCGAACCTATGGCAATTAAATCATGCTCTGGCTCAATTACATCCCCATTTCCACTTAACATAAAAGATTTTTCTTTATCTGCAACTGCTAGCATTGCCTCTAAACGCCGTAAAACTCGATCGGAACGCCAATCTTTTGCAAGTTCAACCGAAGCTCGATCTAATCGTCCATTACATTCTTTTAACTTATTTTCAAACCGTTCTATTAACGTAAATGCATCGGCTGTTGCACCTGCAAATCCAACTAATACTTGACCGTCATATAATTTGCGAACCTTACGAGCATTCCCTTTTAAAACTATCGCATTACCTAAAGTAACCTGTCCATCTCCACCAATAACGACTTTATCGTTACGCCGAACTAATAATATTGTTGTACCATGTAATGATTGCACTATTTACTCTTTAAAATTGTCGGATATTGAATTTATCTACCACTATGGTGACTTAGTTGACTATTTTCAAGACCTGGAGATATTAATTCTCCCTATTTAGGGAGAATTTTTAATCAAAATCGCAGCTAGTCCAGCTTCATTTAAACGTTTTTTTTCCTCAGTTAGCCTACCTAAGTTCGAGGGACCAATAAAGATTTGGTATATTAGCTTATCATCAACTAAGTTGGTCTTTTTTTGCACGGGAAATCCTTTCAGCAATGCTTGTGCTTGCAACTGTTCTGCATGAGCTCGATCAGTAAAATTACCTAAGATGAGCATATAAACTTCATCATTGAATTGACCCATTTCTTCTTCTAATTGCTTTTTAGCCTCCGCAATTGCTACTTGTTCAGGAGTTGGACTTAGCATTGTATCTATGGGCCTTTGCCCTGAAGAAGCATGAAGTGATGTTGTCATATCATTGGATAACGGCATTTCCTTCATTGCAGAATCAACATGTGGTGATAAATTTAAATTATCTTGGGGTAAGATATTATAGAAATCAAATTTTGGTTCTGGCGACTGAGGAGCAGGTACTTCGATATTTTTTTTATCAGCTATCTTTTCCGCAGATCGAATAGCTCTTACTTTATGCACTGGCTTTAAAAAAAATAAACCTAAAATAAATAAACCGATTGAAATTCCTAATATTACCCATAGATAACGATTGCTTCTACGCCTAGGAGTTAGATATTTATATTTAGTATATTTTTTTGCATAATCTTTAGCCATTACATTACTTCCAAAGTCTCTACACCTAATAAGCTTAGGCCATTTTTAATTACTTGTGCAGTTGCTGCAATTAAATTTAGTCTCGCATTTCTCAACTTTTTATCCTCTATCAGAAAAATAAATGAATTATAATAAACATGAAAGTTTTGCGCTAAATCTCTCAAGTAATGCGCAATAATATGGGGTTCGTAAGAAGTGGCCGCTGATTCTATTATTTCTGGATAACGATTTAGTAAAACTAACAAATCCTGCTCTTGTATTTCCTTTAACTCTTTAATCGCAATCAAACCTAAAGACTTATCCCAAACCCATTTTTTTGCCTCGAGTTGACGCATGACACTACATATTCGCGCATAAGCATACTGTACGTAATAGACAGGATTAGCATTCGACTGTTCTTTAGCCAGCTCAAGATCAAAATCCATATGCTGATCAACACGTCGTAATACATAAAAAAAACGTGTTGCATCAGTACCTACTTCTTCTCGAAGCTCTCGTAAAGTAATAAACTCTCCGCTACGAGTAGACATTTGAATTTTTTTATCCCCGCGATAAAGAATAGCAAATTGCACTAATAAAGCTTTTAAACTATCTGGTGAAAAACCTAAAGCTTGTATAACTGCACGAATTCTTGGGATATAACCATGATGATCAGAACCTAATATGTTAATTATTTTTTTAAATTTGCGTTGTTCTAAAATACAAAGACGATAAGCCGCATCTGCCGCAAAATAGGTAGGTTGTCCATTTTCGCGTAGCAAAACCCTATCTTTGTCATCCCCAAAGTCTGTCGACTTGAACCATAAAGCTCCATTCGCTTCGTAGGTTTTCCCGTTTTCTGTTAAACGTTTTATAGTTTTATCGACAAAATTGGTCTTAAACAAACTTTTTTCTGAAAACCATTCATCAAAATTGACTCTAAATGCACTTAGATCTTCTTTAATATCGCTTAAAATTGAATTTAAACCTACTTCAAATACCTTTTCATAATCAACATCACCTAATAAAAATTTTGCATTAGTGATAAGAGCATCAATATGCTGTTCCTTATTTCCGCCTTGGGGTTCATCAATAGGAATATCTTTATATACTAACTCTGCAGTTTTAAAAAAATCCTTACCATATTGGGTGAAAATTTTCTCGGCAATCTTGTGGACATAATTTCCTCGATAGGCGTTACTAGGGAAAGTAAATTTTTCTCCGCAGATCTCTAAATAACGCAACCAAACGCTAGTTGCCAAAATATCCATCTGTCTACCCGCATCGTTGATGTAATATTCTGCACAAACTTGATAGCCTACTGCTCTCAATAATCTCACCACAGAATCGCCATAGGCTGCTCCACGACCATGACCTACATGCAAAGGACCGGTAGGATTAGCCGAAACAAACTCAACTAAAACAGATTCATTATTACCTAAATTCGAAATCCCAAATTGATTAGTTTGGTTTAAAATCTCTTCGATAACTGGATACCAAAAGGATTTTTTTAAAAAAAAATTAATAAATCCAGGCTTTG
>DAIQAW010000192.1:0-2876 GCA_036781465.1 Candidatus Aquirickettsiella sp. | reverse complement strand
CTACTAAATAAACTGTTTTTTTTAGATTTTATGCTTCACTATGTTACGAGTATAAATTGTTCATATTTTGATCGATCAATAGTAATATTATGGTATTTAGCGAGGTTTTTGCTAGGCTTAAAGGGAGAGACATTATAAGTTTTAATTAGGAGCTCATATGAACAAAGGTAAATTTCCTCACGATCAGAAACATCAAAAACCACAATGGCCAGGTCATGCAGGTCATGGTCCACAAAAACCTGAGCACAATCCTGAACATGGCCCACAAGGCAATCCAAATAAACCACAATGGCCAGGCAATAAAGACAAACGCTAACAGTCAAATTAATGCTTTTGGATAAGCTTGCTAAATTTTTTTTAGCAGTTGATTGGGGCAGGAGCGCAACTGAGATGGATGATCCTTACCGATCATCCATCTTTTTTTATACTATACTCTTTGCACTTGAATTTTTGACTGTGTTGTCGCTCAATTCGCAATTCTCATGTATTTTGAATACACTCCGGTTGCTCATCTTCACGGCGCCTTGTCAAAAATCCCATGAGCATAAATAGAATCTTTTAGGCTTTTACTCTGGAAAGATATTCGCCGGTGCGCGTATCAACTTTGATTAATTCACCAATTTGAATAAATAACGGGACTCGGACGATAGCGCCTGTTTCTAAAGTAGCGGGTTTTCCACCTCCACCCGATGTGTCGCCACGCACACCCGGATCCGTTTCAATTATTTTTAAAATAACAAAATTAGCCGGTGTTATGCATAAAGGAGAGCCCTTGTATAAGGTTAGAGTGCATAAGTCTTGTTCCTTTAACCATATTTTAGCTTCTGTCACTGCCGATTCATCCGCTGCGTATTGTTCGTAGGTTTCGGCATCCATAAAATGCCAAACATTTCCATCGTTATAGAGATATTGAACTTCAAGATCAAATACATCAGCCGCCTGTAAACTATCTCCAGATTTTAAAGTACGTTCAATAACGCGAGCATTTTTTAAATTACGTAATTTAATCCGGTTAAAAGCTTGTCCTTTTCCAGGTTTAACATAATCATTTTCTAATACCGTGTAAGGGTCATTATCTAACATGACCTTCATACCGTTTTTTAAATCTTTGGTTGAGTAATCTGCCATAAAATCAATTCGAAAAGTTAAAGTTTAAATAGATGTTCGCGATAATAACGTAATTCATTAATAGAGTCTCGTACATCCTCTAATGCTAAATGTTTAGATTTTTTCTTGTAGCCGTCCAATATGCTTGGCCTCCAACGATAGGCTAACTCTTTTAATGTACTTACGTCTAGGTTCCGATAATGAAAATATTTTTCTAATATCGGCATACAACGGGCTAAGAAACGACGATCTTGGCAAATACTATTGCCACACATCGGTGATTTATTAGGAGGGACATACGTCATAATAAATTCTAAGGTTTGCTTTTCCGCTTCTTCTTCGGTTGTTTTGCTGACTCTTACTCTTTCCAGTAAACCTGAGCCTTTATGTTGGCGCTTATTCCAATCGTCCATTCCGGTTAATAGTTGTTCGGATTGGAATATAGCAAACACAGGACCCTCTTCTATAATCTCTAATTGAGAATCTGTGATAATGGTTGCAATCTCGATAATTTTATCTTGATTAGTATCAAGGCCTGTCATCTCGAGATCGATCCAAATTAAATTATCCGCTTTGGGCGTCATGTTAGGACCTTTTAATAATTATTACTATACTCTGACACTTGATTTTTGTCTGTGTTGCCGCTTGCAGCCTTATGTATCTTGAATACACGAAGGTTGTTCCATCGCAGTGCTTTGTCAAAAATCCAATGGCTGAATATATAAATTGGCTGTCGCAATTTTCAATTAAGAAAATTATTTATCGTTTATATTATACCGCGGCCGCTATTCAAGATGCGAATATTTTAAAGAGTCTTTATAGGAAAATGTATGTTATCACTATTTGTTTTTGTCTTAATTGCCTATTTACTGGGTTCTTTGTCCAGTGCGATTATCGTAAGTAAATATACAGGTCTTCCCGATCCGCGTAGACAAGGTTCTGGAAATCCAGGAACTAGCAATATTTTAAGAATAGGTGGAAAAAAATTAGCGACCATTGTTTTTTTAGGTGATGTGCTCAAAGGTTGGATTCCAGTTATGCTCGCAAAATTGTTTGGTTTGCCGCTAGCGTCTTTGGCATGGATTGCTTTTTTTGCTTTTATAGGCCATTTATATCCGATTTTTTTTGGTTTTCGTGGCGGGAAAGGCGTAGCAACCGCATTGGGTGGATTATTCGCTTTAGCGTGGCCTTTAGGCTTGATAGGTTTATTAAGCTGGGCGGTGGTGTTGTTGATATTTCGTTATATTTCGCTTGCATCTATTCTGGCGGCTATCATGACGTTTTTTTATGTTTTTTATTCTTATTCATGGCAGGTTTATTTACCCATCCTTTTAATGACGGTAATACTCATAGCACGGCATTTTTCAAATATTCACCGTTTATTTCAAGGCACAGAACCTCAATTAACTCTATCTGAATTGAAGAAGAAAAAATAATTTTTATTTTTTAAGTAAAGCTGTTTTCGAAATTTTTTATAAAAACTTTTTTATGTTATGTTGGTGGATGAAAGGAATTTTATAATAAAAATATTTTAATTAAATGGAGATTAATTATGCCGCTTAAATTTAAAAATACTCCTGCTACAGATTTAGCTGATCCTTCACAAAGACTTTTAAAAGATATATTCTCCCCTTCTAAAGTAGAAATAGAGCATGCCGAAAAAATAGCTTTTTCTGATAGGATCGTCGAACTCTTTTATATTATAGATGATGAAGTGTTATCAAAAAGAGATAAAAGATTAATAAAAGACGTTCATGAAGAAAAAAAAC
>DAIQAW010000191.1:0-2896 GCA_036781465.1 Candidatus Aquirickettsiella sp. | reverse complement strand
GCAAACATATTTAAAATAGAAGGAACTGCAAATAAAGAAAATGTATTAACTATTTTAGATGAAGCGCTAAATAAACCTAACTGGAAACTAGGGCTATTTGGAAGTCGAGATCACATAAACAATAAACCTGTTTCTCAAACAGTGGCTTATTTGTCTAAAATTGTTGACAAAGCCAGCGAGGCAGAAAAATTAGAAAGTCCTAACTATACATGGGTAGAAGCAGAAAATAATATAAAAAATATTTTAGTAAAAAAAACGACACAAAACAGATTTTTTAAGGCAGTTGCCGGGCGTTCCAATGATACGGTAGAGTTTTATAAAGATTTGCTAAAGATCGTTTCGAAAAATATGTAGAGTATGAGAAAAATAGGAAACTTCATTTACAAAGGTGCATCGTACTTTTTTATGAGTTTCAGATAAAAAAAGCTATTGGAGTTGTCACAAAATGAAGTCTCTGAATGTCCTTAGTCGACAGGGCAATTAGAAGTTACCCACAATCGTTGGATTTTTTGAGGAATCCCCCTCTGTGGATAACTTCTGTTTTAGATTAAATTTATTCTCTAATAACTTGCTTCTTTTTGCAAAATGGGGTCCACTTTTTTAATAGAAAAATAATCAGGATGATCACTTTGTGAAGTTAACATCGCGCGATGTAGCCATTTTGCAATTTATTAATGAATTTGGTTTCTGTGAAATACCCCAGATCAACGAACGTTTTGCTTTACGAAAACCACGTAACTACCAAATAGTTAATAAATTAATCCGTCATAATTTATTGCAACATGAGCGGATTTTTTATCGGCGTCATGGTCTTTTCGTTTAACTCAAGCAGGCGCACGTTTTACTTCATTACCTCTCTTGCATCGAGTGCCATTGGCCCACTACCATCATGATCTCGCCTTGTTAAATCTATACCTAAAGTTAAGAATTTTTTATCCGGATTCATCATGGATCAGTGAACGAAAGTTAAAGCATGATAAATATAAATTAGGGGTGGGCCAGCAGGGGCATCTACCGGACGGGATATTAGTTTTTCCTGAGGGTAAGCAGATTGCCATCGAGGTAGAGCTTTCTTGCAAGAGTAAGCAACGCTTAGAGGCTATTTTAAAAACGTATGCGGCTCAGTTCTCATTGCAGGAGGTTTGGTATTTTTGCAGACAGACGATGTTGCCACGATTGCAAGAGGCTGCAAGGGCATGTCATTTGTTAAGATTCATTCGCTGAATGAATTTTTAGAAAAGCAACCAGCAGCTTTGCATGTCAATGCAGGGGAATAGTTTTCTACACCGCCCACGAGAAGCCATGCAATGCCTATTGATTGGAATTTGCTTTGTGTGGCAGTGGTATGTGGGATAGCTACTCAAGCTGCACAGGATACGTCTGTTTCATCCATTCAAGCCCCCATTAACGAAGCCGCAGCCTGTAAGATCTTTTTTCCTAATCCTATGGCGGATCGAAAAATCTATATCGAAGGTTTCGGTTTAACGGAACGCGAATTTGAGTTAATAAAGACCTTGCCGGATGACAGTCATTATTTTTTATTGAATTACGGTCGTGGAAAGGAATCGGTTGTGCTAAGAGCTAATCTCAAAGGATTAGAAAATGACTGTGCCATCATTTCCGGACGACAAGAAACGATAAGCTTATTGGATACTATTCGTGCTGAAGCAGGGGATGATCCAAAGATTTGGCTACCTATTTTTCAGCAACGCAGAAAGAGGGGGAAAAGCAGATGTTAAACCCAATTAAAAATCACTTTACTTCAACGATTCTTAGTTCATTAATAATTTTATCATTTCCTAGTCATGCCGACCCTATTAGTGATTTAGTTAATATTGCGGCACAAATCCAAGGCTATCAATTACAGATTTCGAGTATTCAAAATACGATTCAAGGCTTAACTCACCAGATACAAGATGCTGTATCGGGTAAGTCAGAATGGGCGCATTGGCAATTTACCGATTATCAATCGTGGGGTGAAAATACTGATCGTTGGGGTTCTGTTTTAAGTATGGCGGGAAACGGCGGAAATACTAGTCAATTAGGACGAACGCTACGTGCATTAGCTCTTGAATTTCCTGTAGCAACTGAACTCTATAACAGCGTGAATCCGAATAAAATGGATCAAAAATATTATGCCTTAAAAGCTAAGACAGCTTTAGCGGCACGAGCTGCGAGTCAGTTGAGCTACGATAAAATTCAAGAGCAAATTAACTATGCTAATCAATTACGTCAACAGATTGGAACAACAGCTACCTTAAAACAATCGGTTGATTTAGAAAGTCGACTTACGCTAGAAAATAATTTAATTCAGTTGGAAATGTTGCGTCAGTTAGCATTAACTAATCAGCAACATGCCATTGATACGCAAGCAGAAGTGAATGATGCCATACAGAATGCCCATTTTCTTAATGCAAACTATAAATAAAAATGCAAAAAAGGAGAAGAAAACAGTGGAAAATTTACCTAATCATTTATTAAGCCTACTCATCTTATTCTCAGCATTATGCCTAGCCAGTTGTGCGAGCACACCATTACAAGCGCCTTGTGATACAAATGCTAGTTTTTGTGGCACGAAAACAAAAATTAATGCCTGGTAAGGAGAAAATGTTATGTATGCAACTTACAAACGGTTTTTTTTATTCAGTGTTTTAATAGCCAGCTTTTCTTTTTTAGTGGCATGTGACCATAAAAATCCTTTAATGGATGAGAAAATAATCCGAGCTCTGGACGAAGACTTCTTTTTAAGAGGAGATGGTCAGCCTATCAATGAATGCGCTCATTATTTCATCGATCCTAAACAAAATTTATCTTTAAAAAATAAATGTGAATGTTGGACGAAAAAATATTACCGCCACTCCATTTATTTTTTTTATGAATATGAACACCCTCAGTG
>DAIQAW010000190.1:0-2915 GCA_036781465.1 Candidatus Aquirickettsiella sp. | reverse complement strand
AGATGAAATAAAAAATATTCTTGGACAAGCCAAGCAGTTTGTCATTCCTATAAGAGAGCTAAAAGCCGATATTGAGGAATTTAAAGGAACTATTTGTAGCCTGAAAGATGTCGAAAATCTTCTTCTCATTCCACTTATAGAGGAACTTAAATCTTATCCAATAAACTTAAACGATCTTAAATATACGGAAATTTATAAAATTGAAAAGGAATTGAGAAAAGAGATTAATAATAAATTAAAAATTTTGGAAAAAAATTTAATAAAAGAACTGCAAAAGAAAAAAGTAAAACTTATCTCAACGCTGCAGAAAGATCAAATAATGGTGCAAGATTTTTTTAACACACCCTATAATCAACCATTGGGCACATCTACGGTACCGAATAACTTCAATACCATTGAAATGAAAAATCTATCTTTCTCATCAATCCCTAATCTGATAGGAAGTAATTCTTTTTTCTCAACATCTCCTTTTACTCCTCCTGCCGAGCAGCATCATGAAATGTCGAGATTTTCTACTAAGAATCTCATCATCTCTGCAGGTAGTTTAAGCGGATTAATTGCGTTGGGTTTTTTTGGATATATGTTGTATAAAAAATTTTTTAGAAGTAACCAATTTACTTCTGAAGAAAGTAATGACAATGTACCTATGATTGTGATGACACCCATAACTTCTAACGAACGGATATAAATTCTAAAGTTTTCTATTTGACAATTTTTCTTGCCATTTATTGCATGTACCGCCAATTTCGGCTAAACGTTTATAAGTGGATCGTCTAAAGATAGAAGAATGGAGTAGGGATGCATGAAAAGTTATGAAAAAGCCTATCGCGCACGCTTACGTGAACTATCGGATCGTATCGTGCAAGCGCAAGATGCAATAAAGATTTTAGATAGTATTAAATGGGGTCCAGAAATACAAGCCAATTTTTTTAAAAAAAAATTCAAGCAATTACCCAAAGTCGATGCGGAATATTATCAAAAAAATAACTTAGCCTTTGATATTCATAAAAAACGTGAAGAATTGCAAGCGCTTGAACGAGATATTAATCGTGAAGTTGGACAAATAAGCAGTATTGGTAACATTATGCTGCGTGTGTGTCGTGAATATCAGGATGTTTTAGATTTATTAGCTGCACGTGGCAAACCAGAGTTTAGTGCGTTATCACAAGAACTTTATGGTAGTGCCGATGACGCCTTTTATGTGAATGCGCCGCGTTTAAAGGATTTAGTGCCGAGTGTTTCACAAGCATTGATGAATATTAAGAATAAAACGCTGAATGAACTGGATGAGAAACGTTACGATAGTCAACAAGCCGCAGCGATATTGAATCAACGGTTATCCACCTATTTTAAGCAGCATAAGCCTGCCAAGAATAAGGGGGAAAAACCCAAAATAAAAAAATGGGTCATTATTAGTGATGGGATTGTAGCCGATGCGGCAGCCGGTGCTGAAACGATTAAGATTCGACGAGATGCCTTATTTAGTGAACGTGATTTACGCATTTTGGAGGTACATGAAGGTTGGGTACACATGGGCACAACACTGAATGGCATGCATCAGCCGATTTGTACTTTTCTAGGAAAAGGTCCTCCTTCGGCGATTGCCAATCAAGAAGGTTTGGCGATTATTATGGAATTATTTCATTTTGTTTCTTCACCTCTACGCATTAAAAAATTAACGGATCGTGTCACCGGTATTGCTATGGCTGAAGAAGGTGCTGATTTTTTGCAGGTATTTAATTTTTTTCTAGAACAAGATCACACACCCGAAGAAAGTTATAAAAACAGTGTGCGTATTTTTCGTGGTAGTTTACCGAATTTGGGGCCTTTTACTAAAGACTTAGTTTACAGTAAAGGTTTTATTTTGATCTATAACTATCTACGTTTAGCTATCAAACAGGGTTTAGTCGATAGAATTGATTTATTATTTGTCGGCAAAACCAGTTTAGAAGATCAACGTTTACTTTCGCATCTGTTTGAGGAAGGATTATTGGTCAAACCCTATCATATGCCCCATCAGTTTCGTGATCTCGCGGCATTAAGTTGCTGGATGTGTTATTCACTATTTTTTAATCAATTAGATTTAAAAAAATTAGCCATCGATTATCGGAATATTTTGCAAGGTTAAGTTACCACAGACAAAAAAGCGACAAAAAAGCCTGCAGAAGCAGGCTTTTGGTTATATGTAATTTAGTTTTAGTCCATTGGTTTTATCTCTTATTTTGAATTAACTTAGTTCGTAGTTGTACTTCGCTGGAGTTATATATACTCTGGCCTGACATTCCAGACATATCTGATGTATCCGATCCAGAGGAAGAAGGTCGATCAGGCATACTATGACGAACAGTGTTGTGAGGCGGGTGTGCAAAAAAAGTCTTAGAATGAGTTTCTAGTTTATGTATACTATTTAAAATTTGTTGTTTTCCATTTTTTTCTCCTTTTATTTCTCCCTCAAGACCAGCATGCATGGTGTTATATGTGCCTAATGGTTGTCTTATAGAAGATAATAAGCTATTTAATAAGCGCATAACTGTTTCTAATGAATCTAAAATGCTAGAATCAAACATTGCGCGACCTTGCATAAGACCCCGAAGGTACGCTAAAAGAGGTTTTAAAGTATTGTTTTGGTCTGGATCGGTTTCATAAAATCCTTGCATGAGCTTGAAAATATTAGCTGTTGTAGCCATTTTTTCTTTAAATAATTCTTTATTATCATATTTTTCATAAGCTTCTTTGTGTCTGTCCTCCATTAGTAGTTCATGAAGTTCAAATATTTTAGTATAGCCAATTGACTGTATGAGTGTGTCTAAAACAAATTGTTTATTCCCAATTCTTTCGAGATAGTTTTTTTCTATAGCTTGATCATTAAGATTTTGAGCAATAATTGAACAATCATTACTTATGCTGTTTTTTAA
>DAIQAW010000189.1:0-2918 GCA_036781465.1 Candidatus Aquirickettsiella sp. | reverse complement strand
TTAATTTCTTCAGTAGTTTTTTTAACAGAGTCATTAAGTTTCTTAACAGTTTTTTGCATGCGGAGTGCACGTGGCAGAGCATTAGCGAATACCTCGCCAATAGGACAATGATAGTAACGACTTGTCCATTCTAATAACTGCTGGATAGAATCCGGTAAAAGCGGAGTTTTATCTAGGATTGCCAATGCCTGTTTAAGCTGAGATTTTGGCCAAACAGATGATTCGCTTATTTCCATTAAAAAACCAATTTTTTTCTGCTTCCCAAACGGCACTAATACACGTAAACCTTTCTTTAATTGCGTTAAAGGAAAATCAACTGGTGCTAAATACTCAAAATATTGGTGTAAGGGAGCCGGGATGGCAACTTGTAAGATATTCTTTGCATTTAAATTTTTATCTATATTATCGCTCAACTCGCAATCCTCATGGTTACATAAAATTAAAAATGCTTTGTTTTGCGCGAAAAATAAACATGAAAAAATAAAAATTGTGTCATGTAAATCAACTAAAGTGTCAAAATACACCGCAAATTGTCGATTATTTTTTTTAAAACAACCCTATTATTATCTTGCCTACTATCATCCCCATTAACCGCCATTTTGATATGGAACTGGGAAGAACCTATCGTTCCTATCAATGCAGGGTTAGTAGAACCATATAGAACAATCGTAGGAATTCCTAAAGCTGCGGATAAATGACTTAATCCTGTGTCTACAGCAACAACCGCTTTTGCATTGGCTAAAACAGCTGCCATCTCATTGAGATTTAAATAAGGTAATACCTGGGCTATAGGGTTTTTATTAATCAGTCGGTTAGCATTCTTTCTTTCATTTTCATTCCCCCAAGGAATAAAAACACTTACCCCATGATGGGTCATTTTCTTTATAAGTAAAGACCAGAAATAATTTGACCAATGTTTAGTTACACAACTGGTATTGGGTATAAAAATTAGATAGTCTTTTGGTAGTTGTATTTTTGCTTGGCTCAAATTTTCTTTGTTAATACCATATTCAGGTAGCGTCTTGGGCAGATTGTATTTTAAAGCTTTAGCGAATAATTGACGTAAACGCTCAATAGCATGTTGTTGCCAAGGTACAGAAAAAGTTTGCTGATAAGCTAGAGAAGCTAAACTTTCCCGCACTGAGTGCTTATCCATACCTAGGCGGCAACCACGACTTAAATAGGTTGTAATTGCACTTTTGATGGAACCTTGTGCGTCTAAAACAAAATCATATTCTTGCACACGCAATCGTGTATAAAATTGTTTTAATTCTCCACTTTGAATTGTCTGACAGATATTCTTGCGCCAGCGTCTTAAGGCGATGGGAATGATTTGTTGAACTTGCTCATGCCATTGGGGAACTTCAGCGAATGCTTCTTCCACTACCCAATCAAATTGAATATTAGGAATAACCTTAGCTGCATCAGTTACTGCGGGTAATGTATGAATAATATCGCCCATTGAAGACATTTTTATAATTAAAACACGCATAAATACAGACTTACTAGTAAAGGAGTAATAATTAGTCGAACTATACCCATTAGACATTAAGATGTGAACCGCCCTGCTAACTGTCCAATATGAATATCCTTTGTGACTATGTCTTAAAGGCTAAGCAAGTAGTCCTGGTAAGGATTTAATGTCAACTAAAGTATTGTTAAAAAAATGTTCATTATTCGCATTCATCTCTTGAGTTAAGTTATAAAGATGAAAAAAAGCCGGGCTACTTTGAGTACGTTTTAATTTAAGTTTAATTTTGTTATCATTGAGGTCTCGATCTTCAGCTGAATTACTTATTGATACGGGCGCTGAAACTAACGAGGCGTTTCTTATTGGAAGAGAATAACTAACGTCGATCACGCGCTCTTGTTTATAAAATTCTTCTTTTGGCGTTATAGAAGTGCTTACAATTCCATCTATAAGACGACCCAATCTCGTAAAAAGTGCTGCTAATACATTATTACAAATAATAATACTAGCAAAAATAGTAGCCGCAATGACTATGGGTGTCGCAACGAAACTTCCTACTAAGGTTAAGCCTATGATGATACCTGAAGACAACAAACAACCAAAAATAATACCAAAAAAAGCACTCTGATATTCATAATAATGCGATCCTATACGCTCATTAACAAATTCATCTTTCGTACTCCAAATATATTTTAAGAAGCAATACGCTTTGGCAAAATAATCGAAACAAGAAGTCGTTATACTCGTCAAACTTAGTACAAATGGGAGTGCGAAGAGAAATTTATGTAATAGTAAAAGATCAATGAATGGTTTACTAATACCTATCACTACAACAAAAGGCATGGTTCCTGTCAGCATTACTAACGTAAATAAGCTTAATGCAATTAATAAACCTAACACTAGCCCTACAAAAATCGATACTTTTTCCTGTTTTAAACGTGTTCCATCAAACGAGCTGGCTAGGCGATTGAATAAACCACCTAAAGTACACGCATAACCTAAAATAAATAAAATACACGCAAAATAGGAAAATACATCCCAGAAAGGAATAACTGCATGCAAAGAAAGACAAAAAATCCCCAAACTAACTCCTAACAACATGCCAATAGGAGTAAATAATTTTTCAGCTTGCCCTATTTGTCGATTGATAATGATTTCTTGACTGAGAAAGTTCCTAATCTTGGTCTTTTTACTGTTGTCGTAAGGGCGGGCTGTAAGCAAATTCCATAATCGACCTAAATAGCCAGCATCTGCTAGGAAGCTTCCATACTCAGCGGGGATAATTAATAAATTTAAAAACCATTCCGACTCAAATAGACCTGGAGCAATAACAACTAAAGGAAATAATAACCCAAAACCTAGTATGGAAATAAAACCAATCGCTAAACGTTCATTATCTAAGTTAGCTATTTTTTTTTTAGTCTTTTCTATAAATAGACTACTTAAC
>DAIQAW010000188.1:0-2992 GCA_036781465.1 Candidatus Aquirickettsiella sp. | reverse complement strand
AAAAATAAAAAAGAACTATATAATTGAAAATATAATGCCGTAGCTATTTGTAACCAAAAATAGCAAATAATTTACATATGAAATTTTGATAGATCTTAATAGGGGTGGTGTTAAACATTAAATAAAAAATGCATTATATCACCATCTTTGACCCGATAGGTTTTACCTTCTAAACGCCATTTACCCGCTTCTTTGGCGCCTTGTTCACCTTGATAATGTATGAAGTCATCATAGCTGATGACTTCAGCGCGAATAAAGCCTTTTTCAAAATCGGTATGGATGCAAGCAGCAGCTTGTGGAGCGGTTGCGCCTTTATGCACAGTCCAAGCGCGAACTTCTTTAATTCCCGCAGTGAAGTAGGTTTGTAGGTCCAGTAGTGCATAACCAGCACGTATCAAACGATCTAAACCTGTTTCAGTTAAACCACAGGCTTGTAAAAACTCTTGTTTTTCATCATCATTTAAATCGATGCAATCTTCTTCTAATTTTGCGCAAATTGCCACTACTTTGGCTTTGTCTGCATGGGCATAAGTCTCTAATTGTTCAAGTAATGGATTATTCACAAAACCTTGTTCATCGACATTGGCAATATACAAAGTGGATTTGAGGGTTAAAAAAGAATAGGGACGTAACAACGTCAATTCTTCGGGACTAAAATCGAGTTGACGTAATAAACGACCTTGATTTAATTCTGGAATGATACGTTCTAATAAACTTTTACTCAGCATTGCCGATTTGTCATTAGATTTACTGGCTTTGTTAAGACGCAGTACCGCTTTTTCAGCGCTTTCTAAATCGGCTAAGGCTAATTCAGTATGGATCGTTTGCACATCAGCAACTGGGTTGACTTGGCCTGTAACATGCACAACATCGGTATCTTCAAAGCAGCGTACTACATGCACAATGGCATCGACCTCGCGGATATGCGCAAGAAATTTATTACCTAAACCTTCACCCTGTGCGGCCCCTTGCACTAAACCGGCGATATCAACAAATTCCATGGTAGTAGGAATTATTTTTTGTGGTTTAACAATCTTGGCTAGCGCATTAAGACGTGGGTCTGGAACTGGGACGATACCCATATTCGGTTCGATAGTGCAAAAAGGGTAATTGGCCGCTGCAATACCTGCTTTGGTTAAGGCATTAAATAAGGTGGATTTTCCCACATTGGGAAGGCCAACGATGCCACATTTAAATCCCATAAAGTATTCCTGTTATTCTTGTTGTGTATGTAAAATTTGCATCGCTTGCTCTTGGTTACCTTCGACAAAACGGGTTAGGGTGCTTAGCGCAAGTTCAATGGCTAACCCTATTTTTTGTTTATCTGAAACAGAAGGTGTACTCAAGACATAATCATGGACACGGTCGCGCTGGCCGGGATGACCAATACCGAGCCGCAAGCGCCAAAAATCTTTGCTGTGCAAATGAGCCACAATATCTTTTAAACCATTATGTCCGCCGTTACCACCCCCTTGTTTATAGCGCGCTACACCGGGTAATAAATCCAAATCATCATGGACAATTAATATACACGCGATGGGGATGCGATAAAAATTAGCAATGGCTTTAATTGCACGTCCGGAATCGTTCATATAAGTGTTGGGGATTAGCACGTAGCATTTTCCTATTGCGAGCGACCAGGTCGTTACCGAGGCATGAAATTTATTTTCCACCTTTAAAGCGGATAAGGAATACTGATGTAATAGCGCATCAATGAGCCATGCTCCGGCATTATGCCGGCTTTTTGCGTATTCTTTACCAGGATTCGCTAAGCCGGCAATCAACTGTATACTCTTCGCACTTGAATTTTTGTCTGTGTTACCGCTCAATTCGCAATCCTCATCTTTATTGTGTATACCAGATTGCTGCATGGATGCGGTACTTGCCAAAAATCCCATTGCTGTGAGTAGTTAGGATGAGTTTCCATGCGACAGGATTAATTTTTGTCCTTTTCGGCCTTTTCTTTAGTTTCACTGGCTGCTTGTTCAGCATCATCTTTAACATTAATAGCAGGTACTTCAGCTGATTCAGGTGCTGCGCTTAGATCTTCTTCGACAACCGCACGTGGTATATGAATATTGACCACCGGCCGGTCGTCTTCATGACTGATCGCTGCGATTAATTCAACGCCTTGCGGTAAATTCAGCTGGGATAATAAAATGGATTCATCCAGTCCTAAGCGAGATACATCGACCTCAATGTATTCTGGAAGAGCTGCCGGTAAACAACGAACTTCAACACTGTTTAATAGTTTGGTGAGTACACCACCCGCGTCTTTGACGCCCGGTGCATCGGCTTCACCATTAAAATGTAAGGGGACTGACATGATGATTTTTTCTTTTGCTGATACGCGCATTAAGTCGACATGCAAAACACGTGGCTTATATGCATGTCGTTGCAGGTCTTTTAATACCGCTTTTTGTTCGATACCATCGATCTTGATAGTTAAAATATGCGAGTAAAAGGCTTCATTTTCCAATGCCTGTAATATTTGGTTATGTTCCAAAGAGACAGGTAAGGGGGGCTCTGCAGCGCCATATAAAATAGCCGGAACGCGATTCTCAAGACGGCGGAGACGGCGGCTCGCACCCGACCCAAACACCTCTCGAGTTTCTGCGTTGAGTTCAAATTGATGATTTGTTGACATATAATTTTTTCCTCAAATTCAAAAAATTATACTCTTCGCACTTGAATTTTTGACTGTGTTACCGCTCAATTCGCAATCCTCATGTAGGTTAATACACCAAGATTGCTAGTACGCGGCACTTGCCAAAAATCCCATTGCTGTGAGTATGTTATCCCGCGACCAGGATAAGTGCAGTAGTTTACGGGGATTTGCAATAAAATTCCAGGTATTTTTAGGTGTTTTTACAAACGTTTTCCTGATAAAACCAAGGTTTTAGGATGCGGGATGAGCCTTTAAATAAAATTCTAGCTATAAATCTCTATTTCTTTACTCTGTGGTTTTTGTCGATTAATCGATTTTCTAGAT
>DAIQAW010000187.1:0-2999 GCA_036781465.1 Candidatus Aquirickettsiella sp. | reverse complement strand
TGTTATAAGTATATAAAGTTCGATAAATAAGTAAATGAGTAGTAATAAAGTTTGTTCAGAAAATGTAAGTAGGTTTTCGAAGCTGTCAAATATTGGCAGGAGAAGCATGTATGACAGAAAGTATTAAAGATAAAACTGCAAATAAGGTTTCCACTGAGATTGGAAAAGAAACTTCTGCGGATAACAGTCTTAAAAAAGTGATTACGTTGACGCGAACTCGTAAAAGTACGAGTTTACTTAAAGTAAAAGATACTTCAGGTAAAGCCAAGACTATTAAAGTTCAAGTTCGCAAAAAAAGAACCTATGTGAAAAGTAATGAAGGCTTAATAGATGAAGAGACTAATCGTGCTAACGAAGCAAAAGAAACGAAAAAAGCAGAAGAATTAGCGCATCAAGCAGAAAAAGTCGCTGCAGAGAAAAAATTGCGCGCACCTGAAATACAAGCTGAACCCATTTCGGAAAGTAATACTCCTGCGAGTGAGGAGCCCGTATTATCTAATGAAACTGTGGAAAAAGAGCAGCCAACAGTTGAGAAAAAATTCATTGCACCCACAACGAATCCAGAAAAAAAATCTAAACCAACTAATGAAAAAGTGATTATTGCTTTACCTACTAATGCAGAAAGGTTGGAACGTGAGAAAAAGCATAAAAATCGCAATTTAAAAGAAAAAGAGCTGACGAAATACCGACATAAGGCGATTTATCAACTTGAAGACGAATCTGATGAACAATTCCGTTACCGTAAAAAAACCGGTAAGCACAAGCGACCCGATCAGTTTTTACAACAACAATTTGAAAAACCAACCGTAGCTGCCATACATGAGGTTGGAATTCCTGCATCGATTACGGTAGGTGATTTAGCGCAGAAAATGTCGGTTAAGGCTGCTGAAGTTATTAAAACATTAATGAAGTTAGGCGTCATTGCAACTATTAACCAAGCTATCGATCAAGATACTGCCATCCTTGTGGTAGAAGAAATGGGTCATATTGCTAAGCCGGTTAGCGCGAATGCCTTAGAAGAAGGTTTAGTGAATACCACGCAACAACAGATGGGTGAATTACTGTCACGTCCACCTGTAGTGACTATTATGGGCCACGTTGACCATGGAAAAACTTCTCTTTTAGATTATATTCGACGGACCAAAGTGACACAGGGAGAAGCGGGTGGTATTACACAACATATAGGTGCTTATCACGTAGAAATACCAAAGGGAGTCATTACGTTTTTGGATACGCCTGGCCATTCAGCTTTTACTGCGATGCGGGCACGCGGTACACGAGTGACAGATATTGTTGTTTTGGTTGTTGCTGCTGATGATGGTGTGATGCCACAAACAATAGAAGCTATCCAACATGCTAAAGCGGCGAATGTGCCTATTGTTGTTGCAGTGAATAAAATTGATAAACCTGAAGCTGATCTCGATAGAATAAAGAATGAATTAGCCAAACAAGGTCTCAATCCTGAAGAGTGGGGTGGAGATACGATGCTTATCCCCGTCTCAGCAAAAACAGGTGCTGGGATTGATGACTTATTAGATTCTCTTTTGGTGCAAGCAGAAGTATTAGAGCTGAAAGCACCACAAGAAGGTCCAGGGCAAGGAATAGTTATAGAATCACGTTTAGATAGAGGGAAAGGACCTGTTGTTACTATATTGGTACAACGAGGAAAATTACGTAAAGGCGATCTTTTATTAGCAGGTACTGCTTATGGCCGTATCAGAGCATTGCTTGATGAGCGAGGTAAATTAGTTGAAGCGGCTGGACCCTCTATGCCCGTTGAAGTACTGGGTCTATCGAGTGCCCCTATAGCCGGTGATGAAGCTGTGGTTGTTGCTGATGAACGTAAAGCGCGCGAGATTGCTTTATTCCGTGAAGGAAAATTACGCGAAGCTAAGTTAGCACAACAACGAACGATTAAAACCGATGATATTTTTGGCCAGTTGGATGAAAACCAAGTTAAGACTTTGAATATTATTTTGAAAGCGGATATGCAAGGTTCTGCTGAGGCCTTACAAGAAGCCTTGAATAAACTTTCTACTTCTGAAGTTAAAATAAAACTTGTGTATGTAGGTGTAGGTGCGATAACCGAATCTGATGCTAACCTTGCTTTAGCTTCAAGAGCATTAATTTTAGGATTTAATGTTAGAGCGGATGCTACTGCAAAAAGAACAGTAGAAAAAGAAGGTTTAATAATGAATTATTATAGCGTTATTTATGACCTGATCGACCAAGTTAAAAATATTATGAACGGCTTGTTGGCTCCAGAAATAAAAGAAAATATTTTAGGCTTAGCAGAAGTTCGCGAAGTGTTTCGTTCCGCTAAGCTTGGTGTTATCGCCGGTTGTATGGTGACAGAAGGATTAGTGCGACGTAATGCGCCTATTCGCTTGTTGCGTGATAATATTGTGATTCATGAAGGTGAATTGCATTCTTTACGCCGTTTTAAAGATGATGCTACTGAAGTTCGTCATGGTATGGAATGTGGTATTGGTATTAAAAATTTTACCGATGTACGAGTAGGCGATATGATCGAGGTGTATGAACGTATTTCTATCTCTAGAACTATCTAATGCCAAAGGAATTTAGTCGCACGGCGCGTATTGCCGATCTGATACAGAAAGAACTAAGTAATAATATCTTTAATAAAGAAATAGCGGATAGTCGTTTGAAATTTATTACGATTACTTCAGTAAAAGTGTCACGTGATCTCTCGTATGCGGATATATTTTTTACACAGTTAGATCTGGAAAATTCAAATGATAAACAGCAAAGTAAGGAATTAGCAGTTAAATTATTAAGAAAGGCAGCTGCTCGTTTACGTTATGCTTTAGCACGTCGTTTACAGCTCTATAAAGTGCCTAATCTGCGTTTTTTTTATGATGATTTCATGGAAGAAAGTGATCGTATTCATAGCTTAATTGACAATATCATTGCGAAAGATAAGGCTAAACGTTCTGAATAAATTACTCATACAAATTCAATTACCAAGAGTATAGAAA
>DAIQAW010000186.1:0-3003 GCA_036781465.1 Candidatus Aquirickettsiella sp. | reverse complement strand
ACAAATTTCGGGGACACGACGGCCGAAATTTTTCGTGAGCATAGCGACTCGCTTGATCATCTTTATCAAAATGATTGTGGGAAAATAGGTGAATAGTGATCCGATTACTTGTTTCTAAAAGGATAGGAAAAATAGAACACATTAATAAAATATACAAGCATGTTTTTATTATCTTTCTCATTATAAAATATTTATGCTTCTTATTATGACGAATTGGTCTCTTTCATACTTGAATCCAGTTGTTTTCACTATTCGATTCATCTGGTTGGCAACAAATTCAATTTACCAAAATAAATAGCGTGCACTTAGAAAAACACTACTCGCATGCAAATTAGCATTTTCTAATGTCCCTACAGGCGTAAAAGTATTATTTGTGTAGACAGTACCTACTTTATTTTTTCCAAAATTATCATAAAAATAACCTAGCGTTAACCAAAAATCTTCTTGAACCTGATAATCGATGCCCGCACCCAGATTATAACTAAAATCACCCGTTAGATTAGTAGAGCCTCCCAGCTGGTTGGCAAAGTTTGAAGAATTCACAAAGAGTTGACTAATTCTATTAAAGGAGGCACCTAAACCTAGTGCAACATAAGGCATAAATCTTTGCCACTTATAGATATCTGCTTTGGTCATCAGCAACCAACTTTCCTGCTGCAATCGATAGTTATAACTCATGGGTAGTGAATCGACACTCGGCGTTTGTGAGACCCCAAACACATTGACAGGTGAAGTATAGCGATGTTGTAATCCCATATTTACACTAGGAAACCATGGATTATTATCCTGTGCCCATCGATAGCCTATTCCCACAAAAAAAAAAGGAGTGCTATAAGAATTCCCCGTTTTCAAACTTCCTAACACATTCCCATTTGAGCCGATCAAAAAACTATTGCTACTTGCATAATTGTAGGTCTTACCAACGCCCAGATCAAAATACAAATGGTGAGGATGGTAACAATAAGATTTAGAATATGGAGTAGCCGCTGCATAAACTGTGCTCGTGACTAAACAAAGTATCCCACTCATGCTCATTCTAATCATCTTAGAAAAATTCATTCCGTCTCCCTGGCAATGTTTCGCTGAAGTTCAAATATAGCTTAAAATATTATAAAAGTAAGTTAATCGTCTTTAAAATTTTTTACTATAAAAATGACAGTAAGGTTGTTTTTGATTTTTTGCATAGTAATTTTGATGATAATCTTCTGCTTTCCAGAATGTAGTTGCCGGTGTAACTTTAGTCACTATTTTAAAACCCTTTTCTTTTAAAATATTAATCAATTTTATAGCGATTTCTTTTTGGTCTGGAGTTGTATAAAAAATTTCAGAACGATATTGTTCTCCTGCATCGGGTCCTTGTCGATTTAATTGTTCTGAATCATGAATTTCAAAAAATCGCTTAGCTAAGGTTTCGTAATTTACTTTGTGAGGATCAAAAATAATTTTTACCGCTTCGGCATGTCCGGTAGGTTGAGTACAAACTTCTTCATAGGTTGGATTAGATGTTTTTCCTCCAATATATCCAGAAATAACTGAAATAACCCCGGGAAGTTGTTTCATTAAATGCTCTATCCCCCAAAAACAACCTCCTGCAAAAATAGCCGTTTCGGTTTGAGGATTATTTTTGCTTGAGGTTTTCTGAAAGTCTTTTATACTTTCATTTTGAGGAGTAAATTCTAGCGATATTGAATTAACACAATGCCGAACATTTTTAGGGGTCAAACCTTCACCTAGAAATACATGGCCTAGATGTGCTCCACACTTAGCACAAGTAATCTCAGTACGATGCCCATCAGCATCAGGCACTCGCTTAATTGCACCTGGTATTTCATCATCAAAGCTAGGCCAGCCCGATCCAGAATCAAATTTAGCAGAAGAATGATATAACAATGCACCGCATTGTTTACAGATATAATCTCCTTTTCCATTAAATTGGCAATACTTCCCTGAATAAGGAGGCTCGGTACCTTTTAATAAAATAACTTTTTTTTCCTCGGGCGTTAGTTTTTTCATGATAATTTTAGGAAGTTCTCCAACAAAAACTTTCATAAAGTATAGATCAAATCTAACATATTACATTCTATTCAATCTTATTTTTGAAAAACATAAAAAAAACCCGCTTATGGAGCGGGTTTCTCATTAAACTAATTTTATTAATTTAAGCCACTTCAGCTAGGTTAATGGTACCTTGACCTTTTTGCCAATTACAAGGACAGAGTCCTCCAGCTTGTAAAGCATGAAGTATACGTAATACTTCTTCAGGATTACGTCCAACATTCAAATCGGTCACCATATTAAAGCGAATAACACCTTCTGGATCGATGATAAAGGTTGCTCGTTGGGCTACACCCTCATCATTATCTAATATTCCTAAATCATTGCATAATTGACGTTTAATATCACTCAACATAGGAAATGATAAATCACGTAAATCATCGTTATCCTGTCGCCAAGCGCGATGCGCAAATTCACTGTCGGTACTACCACCTAATAATACGGCATTACTTTCTTTAAATTTAGCATTCAGATCATTAAATGCCACAATTTCGGTAGGGCATACAAATGTAAAATCTTTAGGCCAAAAAAACAGTACTAACCACTTGCCGGGATAAGATGCATGAGTAATCTCGGTAAAAGCTTTGTTGATATCAATATCAACTGTAGCTGTGAGCTTAAATTCAGGTAATTTATCCCCTACTTTGAGCATTGACATATCGTTATTTTCCTCTCATTTCATTAGTGAGAACGCCGGCAATTAGTGTTTTTGTCGGCCATCTGTTGATAATTTATAGAATTAACTCAAGACATAGTAAATCCATATTTACTATGCGCCCCTGAATGTTGAAACTACCTGCACGATTATAACAGTCCCGTCTCTATTAAAGAAATGATTTTTCTCTATCTAATTGATAGTTATTTTCAATGGATTCATTTCTAAATAAAGTTATTATTAATTTAGTAAGAGGCTGATTTTTTTCAGGAGAAATTGCCTCAATAGTAACT
>DAIQAW010000185.1:0-3011 GCA_036781465.1 Candidatus Aquirickettsiella sp. | reverse complement strand
TAGCATCAACATGTAGACTCGATTTATCTTTTTCTAATAAATATTTAGTTGCAGCTTCTCTAAAGGTTCGCTTTGGCCTTATTCCATAAACACTAGCTTGTCTGATCTGCTCAAGTCGATGAACTAAATAGCGTTCAGCTTCTTCGAGAGAACTTGATCCAGTACTTTCTGAAATGCGGCGTCCGTTGACTTTTTTGTTAATGTGCCAGATGTTCCCGCGTTTAACGAGTCCTGGCATTTTTTTTCTTCCCATAGTGGTCTCCCCTTTAATGGAGGACGACCCTTACATTGCTTATAATCGTCCAACCAGGCGTCTAAATCAAGTCGATCAAATGCAATTCCTATTTCTCCAATTGGAATAGTTATTAAATATGGCCTTACTTCTTCATTAAATCGATGCCGATCCATTCCTAAATAATTTGGAGCATCGCGTAAACGTATTAATCGGGGTTGCATATCTCTACTCCCTTTTTATTTTTTATTCCAAATGAACAAGATTAGCCTAGCGCATAAAAATGTCCGCATGCGTACATTTTTTATGTTTAGAATGAGGATGTAATAAAAAAACAAAGAGAAGTACTGTATGCAAGAGATAAAAATCAGAAAAGCAATTCGATTCTTTGGAAATATTACAAATATGGCTCATAAAATCGGTGTGAGTCGAACCAGTATTATCGATATCTTGAAGGAAATCCAATTCCTACTGAGATTGCTTTACGGATTGAAGCTAAAAGTGATAAGGAAATTAGCTATAAAGAATTAATTCCTTGGAAAGCTAAATACCATTTGGAGCTGGATGTTTTTCCTGACTCACTCATCGAATTGCTTTTAACGAAAATTATTATTACTGAGGAAGTGCCTTGTTTTCCAGATCAAAAAGATCTACCTGTATCTAATCAGCGCGCCATCTGTGTGAATGAATCCAACCATCTTATCTATGGCTTAGAAGCTATCGAAGCAACTAAAAAACTAGGGAAAAAATCGGTACTTGCCTGGCGCGTATCGCTTGAAAACTTACAGTACGGAAAGTATGAAGTCATCATCTAAAAAAGGCTTTTGATCTCTTTGAACGAACGGCTATTGGAATAGCTTTAAAAAATTACTTAGGTGAGCGTCGTGGAAGAAATAATGTGGGAAAATTTCCCACATTTAAGGGGATTAAAACAAGAAGTATCGTAGCTCAGCTTTTAGGTTTCCGTCATGAAAAAAATTTTCTCCATCTCGAAAAAATATTAGAACACAGCAATCCTAACTTAATTCATAGCGTAAGAAATAAAAAAATGTCAATCGCTCATGCCATGAAGTTAAGCAAACTTAACTGCCATAAAGAACAACAAACCAAACTAAAGCGCTAATTATTATTTTATCAAGGAGAAAAAAGATGCGTGAATTTGCAAAAATATCACCTAAATTTTGGATCAATGCCACCAGTAAAAAATTAAGGGCTTGTGACGCACAGCCAAAAGTAATTGCATTTTACCTCATGACTTGTCCTAACTCTAACATGATTGGTTTTTACTATTTGCCACTATCATTGATGGCCTACGAAATTGGCATATCCTTAGAAGAAGCTTCTAAGGGAATAGAAAAACTTATTGAAATCGAATTTTGTGTTTACGATAAGCTAACTGACTATGTATGGATCTACGATATGGCACTGACACAGACGGGTGGTGCACTAAAAGTTAAAGATAACAAAGTACGCCATGTAAATGTGCTTTTTCAAGAGTTACCAGAAACACCTTTTTTACATATTTTTTACGATAAATACATTAACTTATTACATTTAGAACCTCATGAAAAGTATGCCTTGAAAGATGGGGCTTCAAAGCTGCTTTCATCTGGCTCTGAAGCAAGTAAGAAGAAAGAAGTGAGAAGTGAGAAGTGAGAAGTGAGAAGAAAGAGGAGATAAGTAATAAAGAAGATCTCTCTATCTTCTTAGATGGAGAGCAAACAACATCTGTTGTTGATGAAGAAGAACTTCCAGTTAAAAATTTAATTACATTTCCGATTAAAACTAAATCCTCAGTGGTGTTCACCGTTCCTCTACGGCAAGCGAGGAAACGGGTAGTTACAGAAATCGAACTGGACGAATGGCAAAAAAATTACCCTGAGGTGAATGTACGCCAAGAAATTCGCAAGCTTATAGCTTGGAATCAAGCCAACCCTGATCGACAAAAAACAAAACGTGGAATTAATCGGCATATCCAGGGATGGTTAGCGCATGCTCAGCAAAAACACGGCAATAATAACGCTATTCAATCTCCTATCAGCACATGGGATCACAACGTTGCGGTTATAAATGCATTGCTGGAGGAAGACAATGGAAGTTAATCAAAAACAAGCTTTCTTCGCCTCTCTTGCAGTGATTGCTGAAACGGTTAATCGAAAAATATCGCCGGTATTGATGAAAGCTTACTGGGAATGTTTGAAAGATTATTCCTCTGCAGAAGTTCAACGCGCTCTGAGTGAAGTTTTAAAAAATCCGGATACTAAAAAACATCCGTATTTCCCTCTGCCTACGGATGTAATTGAAATAATCGAAGGCGATGTTCAAAGCAAAAGCTTATTGGCTTGGACGGATGTTATGAAAGCTATTCGCAGAATTGGTCACTACGACAGTGTAGTATTTTCAGATGAGTTAATTCATGCCGTCATTCAAGATATGGGTGGTTGGATTGCGTTGTGTCAACACAGCGCAAAAGAATTACCTTTTGTACAACGTGATTTTGAGCGCCGTTATCAAATTTATTGCCGAAGACGACCAAAGAATACTCCCCAACCAGTTAACGGGCCGTATTGCACATCAAAACGCCGTTAATGGACATGATCAATATATACCTCTTGCCGTTACTTGTTCAGATCAAAAAAATATTGATGTAAACAAAAATTTCATTAAGGAAAAATAATAATGAAATGTATCAACCCAGACTGTAATTATTTTAAAACTTATGTGATTAATTCCAGAATGATCCATGAAGGAAAAATGCACAGACGACGATTATTTTGTC
>DAIQAW010000184.1:0-3025 GCA_036781465.1 Candidatus Aquirickettsiella sp. | reverse complement strand
GTATAGGTTTAATTATACTGTATAGTGCAAGCAATCAAAGTTTAGTCATCATTAGTAAACAAGCCTTACGAATGCTGCTTGCTTTTATGGTGATGCTAATGCTTGCGCAAATCTCACCTTCCGTTTATCGTGCCTGGGCGCCCTGGATATTTATTTTTAGTTTTACTTTGCTTCTTGCGGTATTGATTTTAGGTGTTGTTGGTAAAGGAGCACAACGCTGGTTAAATCTAGGGCTGCTAAAATTTCAACCTTCCGAACTCATGAAATTATCAGTACCAATGATGTTAGCCTGGTATTTACATGACAAATCATTGCCTCCTTCCTTGTTCAATTTATTCGTCGCATTAATTATAGTTGCTGTCCCAACATTATTAGTTATTAAACAACCTGACTTAGGAACAGCTTTATTAATTGTCGCTTCAGGTATTAGTGTTGTTTTACTCGCCGGTGTGAGTGGGCGTTGGCTACTGCTTGGCGGTTTATTAATGTTGATTATCGCCCCTGTAGGGTGGCATTTTATGCACGAATATCAGAAATTACGTGTTCTAACCTTTTTAAATCCAGAAAGAGATCCACTGGGCGCCGGTTATCATATTATTCAATCCAAAATTGCTATTGGTGCGGGTGGATTTTTTGGTAAAGGTTGGTTGCATGGCACACAATCGCATTTACAATTTTTACCTGAACATACGACAGATTTCATCTTTGCAGTTTGCGGAGAAGAATTTGGTCTCCTCGGCGGTATCGTGTTATTGAGTCTTTATTTATGGATTGCAGCACGCGGGCTTTATATCAGTATGAAAGCGCAAGACACCTTTTCGCGTGTACTGGGTGGAGGATTAAGTTTAAGTTTTTTCATTGCCGCTTTTGTGAACATCGGTATGGTTAGTGGGCTATTACCTGTAGTAGGCATACCATTACCATTGATTAGTTATGGTGGAACATCATTAATTACTTTAATCGCAGGTTTTGGTATTCTAATGTCTATTCAAACGCATAGAAAATTAGTCGGTAACTAAGGAAAGCAACATGATGAAAAACAAAACCTTTACAGGTAACTTATTCGCATTGCTGTTATTAATTACACTTTGCCTGACTTCTTGTACTGCCTATGCGAATAAACCCGAAGTACGTTTATTTATTGATAAAATGGTAGAAAAATACCATTTCGATCGTAAGCAACTACAACAACTTTTTAATACGGTTAAATCGAACCGCTCAATTATTAGTTCTTTTACTAGCGCTAAAGAACGTTTAACCTGGTCAGAATATCAGCCTATTTTTGTTACCACAAAAAGAGCGCAAATGGGCGTAAAATTTTGGGACGCACATGCTAAAACATTAGCTGAAGCCGAAAAACGCTATGGAGTTCCTGCTTCGATTATCGTTGCAATTTTAGGTGTTGAAACCCGCTATGGGGAAATTACTGGTAAATATCGTGTGATTGATTCTTTAAGCGCATTAAGCTTCAATCATTCACGACGATCAGATTTTTTTAAACACGAACTGGAAAATTTTTTGTTACTTAGCCGAGAGAATCCAGCGATAAATCCGAAAGTCACAAAGGGTTCTTACGCGGGAGCTATCGGAAAAGTGCAATTTATGCCTAGTAATTACCGTCATTTTTCCATTGACGCAACGCATAAAGGCTATAGCGACCTAATTAATAATTCCGATGATGCTATTCTTAGTATCGCCAACTATTTAAAATTCTTTGGCTGGATCAAAACTAATCCTATCGCTATTCCTGCACGTTTTTCAACACAAGCACTGTTCAACCTACCTAAATCACAAAAGAATTTCACCGTACAAGAATTTAAAAAATATCACATTTATCCTAAAAAAAAGGTTCCTTCGCAACTAAAAACCTTCCTGATTGTTTTACCAATCCAGCATGGTAATGAATACTGGTTTGGATTTAGTGACTTCCAAACTATTAAACGCTATAATTCCAGTTCACTTTACGCAATGGCAGTTTTTCAATTAAGTGAATTAATCCAACGTCTCCACCAACAAGAACATCAACCTTATGTCAATAAAAAATAATGCTGAGCAAGGAAGCTTATTTTTTAAAGTTATTTCTGGATTTACTGTATATCTACTTACTTTAAGTCTAGGAGCCTGTTCCTCCACCTCGAGTAGCAGAAATTATCGTTATCATCTGCAACAAGATAAAGCCCCCCATTTTAGAATTAACCCGAATCGAATTCCTAATGCCCTACCTAAAGCAGAGCCTTTAAGTAAACACGGCAATCCCAAATCGTATGTGGTTTTTGGGCATCGCTACTATGTCATGAAAAGCGCTAAAGGCTATCATGCCCGAGGTATCGCTTCCTGGTATGGCATGAAATTCCATGATTTTAAAACTTCAAATGGTGAAATTTATAACGTCGCTGGCATGACTGCAGCACATAAAACACTGCCATTACCTACTTATTTACAAGTAACTAATTTACGTAATGGAAAAAAAATTATCGTTAAAGTCAATGATCGAGGTCCTTTTGTTAATAATCGTCTCATCGATCTCTCTTATGCCGCTGCAAAAAAACTGGATATGACTGGAACGGGGACAGCACCGGTTTCAATTGTTGCAATTACACCCGGCATTACCCGTTTAGCAGCCAATAATACCTTCGTACGCAAAGAGAGTTATGATGGCCATTATCATCATACCAATAAGAAACACACCCCCTATATTCAATTGGGATTATTTAAACAACGTTCATCTGCACAGAAGTTGGCATCAATGGTTAAGCAATGGACTCGTTCCGCAGTCAATGTAAAAGCGACTTCAATACATAAAAGGTATTATTATCAGGTGGTCGTTGGACCTTTACCTAATAACAAAAGCTCACAACAACTCACAAATAGACTGCAATTGGCTGGATTGAATCATCAATGTGTGTACAAAAGCTAATTTTTTAGTATGTCGTTTAAAAAAATCTATCATTCTATTTTTTTACTCAGTGGGATCATTTTACTTGGAGTAATTTTAATACTTAATTTTATTTATCCTCTAACCTTG
>DAIQAW010000183.1:0-3039 GCA_036781465.1 Candidatus Aquirickettsiella sp. | reverse complement strand
ATAATAAATATCTGTAAATAAGGTAGTAAGTGCTAAAAAAATACAACGAATATCCCTCCTTAAGATTTTATATCATGAAACTATCTGCTTCTAGAACAAAAATTCCTTGGTTTTTTTCCGATTGCCTCGTTCAAACAGAAAAGATAGCTCCTGCAAAAGCTTCGTAAGGATTTTTAGAGGTTAAGATCTCCGAATATTGAAATTAACATTTAAGCCAAGTAAAGTTAGAGAATTATTTTTTAATTTGAAAATAAAAGATTTCTTAGAATTAATTTATACATAGGTTTCTAGCTTATAATAATATATGGATTCGATTTTATGGAGCAGGCCGCCAGTCAAGCTATCAATTACCCGATCGGAATTACATGTTTGGCGAATCGATTTGGGAAATATCGACTATCAATTCAAATATCTTATCTCACTACTTTCATTTGAAGAGTTAAAGCGCGCTAAACGATTTATTTTTTATCGAGATCGTCATTGCTATCAAGTAACCCACAGCATGAAGCGGTTGATTCTAGCTAACTATTTAGGCTGTCTTCCCCAAAACTTACATTTTAAAATCGAAAGTTATGGAAAGCCTAGATTAGCCAACTTACAAAGTCCATTGAGTATTCAGTTTAATATATCACATTCGCGTGAGCTTATTCTTATAGCAATAACAGTGGAAGATCCCGTAGGTATTGATATAGAGTATAACGATAAAAATCGATCAATAGAAAGTCTAGGTGAAACTATTTTCTCATCCTCTGAAAAGAAAGTTTTTTTAACTTTGGAGAGTAAACGAGAAAAAGAAGAATTTTTTTTTCGTTGTTGGACTAGGAAAGAAGCTTTTTTAAAAGCAAAAGGTATAGGTTTAGCGGAAGATCTAGCTAATATTTCTGTTAACCTGTATGAAACTGCAGTGACCCACGATTGGTTAAAGATTTCTGCTGCCAAGCAAACCGATCTTTCAAAATGGAAACTTTTTCCATTAAATATTGGTGATTTATATACCGCCGCTACGGTTGCTACTTCTTTTCAAAAACATTTATTTACTTATGATGCGCAGTTTGTTTATAAAGATTTTAAAAAGTACTTCTGTTCTCAGAAGTATAATAATGTTGTTTGTTAGTCTGGATTAAGTATAAAATACCACTTGTGTATTTAGTTAATTGCTGTATACGTACGGGCTTTAAAACTCAGAGTATCTTATTGGCGAAGAATTGATTTTTAGATAAATTGCTACTTGTAATGGACTTTATGAAAGAGAATAAATGCTATTTAGGAAGTATTGGTTACGAGCTGGGCCAACAAAAAAAAATTTCTGAGTTATCTTTTTTTGAGCATGAAAAAAATTTGCTAGATATTTTTAAAGCAAGAGGTTTATCTAATTATACTGAAAGTCAGTTAAGACCACATGAATTAGCGAAATCAGCAATTGAAAAGACCTTAGCAAAGAACTTTTGTTTGCCGGAGTCAATCGATTGTATAGTGTTAGCTACCGATAGTTTCTGGGACGAGTCAATCTATAGCAGATCGAAATTTAATATTATTATGAATGATTTTGGATTGAAGAATGCTTACCCAATTGGGGTATTTATGCTCGAGTGTACAAGTTCTTCAGTTGCTTTACAAATAGCTTCAAATTTAATTTTTTGTAAAAAAGCTACTAATATATTAGTTGTTTGTACTAATAAAGTAAAACCCGGACAAGATGAGGAAAGGATTATACAGCCAGGTATTTCTATTTTAAGTGATGCAGCCGTCGCGTGTTTGGTTTCAGCTCAAAATACGGGGGAATATCAGTTACTTTCCGCAGAGCAGATGCATTCTTCTAACTTGGAAGAATTAGATCCGGAAGAAAGTTTTGAAGATTTTGTGAAGGGTAGTATTGATGGGTTTGAAGCCGTTACACGGAAATTATTTTCTAGAATTCATCTTACTTCGGAAAAATTTAGTTGGTTGATTACAAATAACTATTTAAAGCATATCATCATGATGTTTGCTTCCAAGATTGGTTTTAATGTTGGACAGTGCTACTTCGATAATATTGAGAGATTTGCACATGCTCATACAGCAGATACACTAATCAATCTCATTGATTTATCTATTCATCGAACTGTTATATCAGGAGAAAAATTATTGTTGTTGAGTAATTCTCCGACTAGCTGGGGAGCTGTTGCTTTAATGAAAATTTAATAAATCAAGTATGGACATCTTTAAAAGGGAATAGTTATGTCGATGACAGACAGTGAATTGGATTTTTTTAATGAAAATGGATTTGTCGGACCATTTAAATTATATGAACCTAATGACGCAAAAGTCTTATTAGAAGAAATTCGTATAAAAAACCTCGATCGATCACAGATACTTTTTGATAATAATGTAAACTACGATAGACACTTTGATATTCTTGAACTAACTCATCATATCACTCATCCCAAAATTGTAGATCTACTGCGAAAAATTATTAGCAATAATATTTTGTGTTGGCGTACTGAATTTTTTCCTAAATTTCCAGGAAGTAGAGGTACCGAATGGCATCAGGTAGCTAAATACCAATATGCAACAGGTAAGCCAATGCTTGAGCCTACTCAGGAAATACCGGGCATTCCTATTGATTTGACAGTTTGGACCACTTTTACAGAAGCAACTAAAGAAAATGGATGCATGAAATTTTTGCCTGGCACGCATAGAAAATTATATTACGATGAATCTAAGGCAATTAAAAGAGGTCGTTTTGGGCAATATAAGTCTGTAGAGTCGGATACTGGATTTTTTGGATATGATTTTGAAGAGTTTAAAGTAGATTCTAATTGGTTGCCAGAGGAAGAACAAGCTGTAGCGATGGAAATGCAAGCAGGTGAATGTGTAATTTTTACAGCAAAGTGTGTACATGCTTCTTATCCTAATATTACTAAAAGATCAACTCGATTTGCTATTTCGTCAAGATATGTGCCTACTCATGTAAAAGTTTATCCTAATCAAAAGGAATTTATCGCACATGGTGGAAAATTTGACTTAACAAATTATGGATGTGTTTTAGTGTCTGGCGAA
>DAIQAW010000182.1:0-3064 GCA_036781465.1 Candidatus Aquirickettsiella sp. | reverse complement strand
AGACTTTATAATCTTGATAGAGTAATTGACCCATCCCTACATACTGCGACCCTTGGCCACTGTAAAGAAAAGCAAGTTGTTGTAAATTATTTTTTGCTACCTGCCTAATTAAGCATTTATTTTTAGAAAAAAATTCTAATTTTTTTCGTAATTCAAGTACGCTATTAATCGGAAAAGCAATTCGGTGATCAAAATGCAGCCGCCCTATGTTTAGGGTATAGCCTATATCATTTATATTTAATTCATCATCACTATTCACCGAAAGATACGTAAATAGTCTGTCAATATACTTCTCAAGAGCAACTTTATTTTTTGCACTGAGCGTAAACAGCAAGTGCTGCTCTGTTTTCTTATTGTTACTGCCAATTTTATTAAATTCTTCTAGCAAAATATGTGCGTTGGTACCGCCGGCTCCAAACGCACTAACACCTGCAATACGCGGCTTTATACAATTCCATGGCATAAGTTGAGTATTTACATAGAATGGACTATTTTCAAAATCAATGTTTTCATTTGGCTCACTAAAATGTAATAACGGTGGAATAGCTTTATTCTTTAAAGAAAGAATTGTTTTAATTAAACCAGCCATTCCTGCTGCAGTATCGAGATGACCAATATTTGTTTTGACAGAACCTAGTGCACAAAATTGATTTCTTTGGGTTTTCCTTCTAAATGCTTGAGTTAATGCAGCTACTTCTATTGGATCCCCCATTTGTGTACCCGTCCCATGCGCTTCAATATAACTAACATCTTCAGGGGATATATCAGCCAGCTCCTGAGCCAGAGTTAACACCTCTACCTGACCCTGAACACTAGGAGCCATATAACTTACTTTAGAGTTACCATCATTATTGATAGCAGAACTTCTTATCACAGCATGTATATTATCCTTATCTGCAATAGCATCTTCCAAGCGCTTTAATAGAACTACTCCAATACCATTTCCGCCAACAATTCCATCAGCGTTCTTGCTGAAAGTTTTACAATGCCCTGCTGAGGAATACATACCACCCTCACAGTATAAATAACCAGAATATATTGGAAAGTGAATTGCACTCGCTCCGGCTAAAGCCATATCACACTCACCACTGAGTAGACTTTGACACGCCATATGCACAGCAACTAATGAGGTTGAGCAAGCAGTTTGTATATTGACACTAGGACCTTTTAAATTAAATTTATATGAAATCCGTGTTGGAAGATATTCCGACTTATTAGAAATGATAACCTGTGGTCCCTCAAAATCATTTAAGAAATTACTTTTAGTGTTTAGGACTGTGGAAAAATAATCATTTATTCGATTACCTGCATATAAACTCATTCCCGTTCCGGCAAAAACGCCTACTTTTTTTATTATTTTTCCTGGAACCCAACCTGAATCTTCAAATGCTTCCCAAGCACACTCGAAAAAAAGTCTAAACTGAGGATCTAATAGTTGAGCTTCTTGGTTACTAAAACCAAAAAATTCAGCATCAAATAAATCAAAGTGCTCTAAATGTCCGCTAGCAGGAACATATAAGTTATTATTAACCAATTCATCTGGAACTTGCGATCTATGCAATTCACTTTTACTAAAGAAGCGAACTGAATCTAAGGCTTCTGATAGGTTCCTCCAAAATTTAGTGGGGTTATCTGCACCAGGAAATCGACAGGACATCCCAATAATAGCGATAGATAATTTATATTTATCATTATGAGTCGCTTCTAATTCCAACATATTAAATTATTTTTTCATTGATTAATTTCTTTTGCAGCCCTAGAAAATCTTTCCTTCTATCTCTTAATTTTTCGATATCCTCATGTAAACTTGCTGAAAAAGATCCTTTCGAGACTAAGAGCTCGCTAATATATTGAGATAAACTATTAACATTTGGATGCTTAAAAATATCCACTATAGTTAATTTAATATCAAAGTGGTTATTTAAAGCTGCCTGCACGGCTGGGATCATGAGCGAATGAGCGCCTAGGTCGAAGAAATTATCTTGATACCTTATATCATCTAGTTCTAATTTTTCTTTCCATATATTGCTCACCATAGAATTCACATTATCACTTTCGTTAAGCTGATTATTTTTAAAAAATTGATCGGAAAAACTAGTAATCGTTGGATATTTAAATAGATCAACTGCCTTTATATCAAGATTTAACTGGGTTTTTAATTCAGCTTGCAAGGGTGGAATCAATAAAGAATGTCCGCCTAAATCAAAGAAATTATCTTGTAAATCTACATCATCCAATTCAAGTAATTTTTTCCATATTTCCTGAAGTTTAGCGATGATATCTTGTTTTTCATGTAACTTCCCATTAAGCTTTGAATTTTGTGCAAGCAGTTCATTTTTAACCGATACTTTATGACCAAATCTATCATTTATTTTAAATGAACTACTTTTATAACTAGTTTTAGATACGACAGCTTCTAAATTGATAACAGAATAATTATTATATTGATTAATGAATCGATTAATGCCATTTAACCCTATAAGAATATTGGGTTTATTGGCATGAAGTGCTAATAAAAATGATCCTAAACCTTGTTCTATGTCGAGGACTTCAAACCCACGACTTTTAGTTAGTTCTTCAAAATTTACATGGCTGGACATACCAAATTTTTGCCACATACTCCAAGATAAAGTCACTACATTACTTTTTTGCTGATAGTGAGCCATCGCATCCTGAAATGCATTAGCCGCTGCGTAAAGTGCCGCGTTGGCTCCTCCAAAAAATCCATTTACGGAAGAAAAATTAATTAATCGTGCGTTTGAATTCTGTTGACATACTTTTATTAAATTAATTGTTCCTATAATTTTAGAATTGGTATATTGATAAATATCTCGCTGGATTATATTATCTAATGTGTGTAATTTAAAAATACCTGCTGTATGGAAAATAATGTTAAGTGGTTTATCAAATAGTTTACAATACTTATTCACTAAATCATGTAATAATTCTTTATTACAAACATCTACACTTTCATAAAAAATTTTATTATTCGCTCGCTTTAAATAAGCTAATTTTTCATTAGCATCTGATATTTGATCAAAATTCCTCCGGCCCAGTAATAAAA
>DAIQAW010000181.1:0-3067 GCA_036781465.1 Candidatus Aquirickettsiella sp. | reverse complement strand
GAACAAACCTTTTGATTCTCCTTCCAAGCACGCTTATCATCTTGTTGTTCACTCAATGGATAGCTCCGCAAAGATTGTAGTGATGAGGTATAAAAGATAATAGGTAAATCAATGGAAAATTTTTTCATAATTTCTGTGTGACGTTCGATAGCAATACGTCGAGCTTCTGGTGTATCTCGAGCAATAACAATTGCACGCATAGCATCTTTATTTACTTTGGCTAAAACTTCATTATGGTGAGCTTTATGTGAAACCTCTCTCACAAACAAGTCCTGATCGGTTTGATTAATTTTTGCCATTGCAGATTTATAGTTAATCACATCAGTTTTCTTACCTAACCAAGTATGTCTCACTGTTCCCGAATCTTTAAGTAACATAGCTTTTACTTGACAATGCTCTCGATCAAACAATAATCCAACAAGCAAACGCGTTGTATCAAAGTTTTCTCCAAATACAGAAGTAGCTATTTGTGGAGACAGTAAGGTTGTCGATGTTTTTTTAGTATGCGTATAGTTTGCTTTTTGTCGTCGTTTTTTTTGGTAAGGAACTATTTCTTCTGTTAAATGAACAAATTTATGCGTAGGTGAATAAACTTTATCACGTAACTTAGGTCGATCATTTAAATTTTCCAATTGATCAACAAAAAACTGCCAATCCTTAGGTTTGATAATTTTTATGAGCCCTTTTGATTCCTTAATGCAATCAAATGCTGGTTGGGCCGCGACAGAGACATTCTCAATAGGATTAACAGAATGCTTACTAAAACCAAAAAAATCGGCAAAAGGTGTAGAACTACCCGTAAATAATAAATCAGCATTGACTAACTGATCCAATACCGTTTGCAGTTGAGTATTATTTTGCTGTATACGAAGTTGCCTGTAATGATGCCAGGACAAAACTCCACGCTCCCATATAGTTTGCGGATCGATATCCCTATCTGCAGACACTGAATTGGAGGGAATAGCGTCCACTAAAACTTCTAAAAAAGCATTTGCTTTTTTAGATAAGCTAATTTTAGCCTTCAGCGCTTCAATAAATGCCGATCTTAATTCTATTGCTATCTCACCCTTTCCTTCAAAATAAAAATCAATACAATTTGCTAAGAGAGGATCATAATGAGAAATCAATTTATCTTTTAAAGCTTGATACTCTTGTAGAAAATTATAAAAAGCATCAGTGGACTTTGAATGTAAATCTTTAGATAGTAGAAAATAAGGTAAACGGTTTTGTATTTGCGGTAAATCTAAGGGTAAAACTATCTGTTTACGCTGCTCTATAGAAAGATCGGCGATGAATTCAATTAACACTTCCGGAGAATGGTATAAAAATATATTCTCCAAAAAACCTGTCAGGCTAAACTCCTTTAGTTTCAGTATTGAATTTTTTATTCCGAATACTAAGGTGAATACTAAGGTGGAAAGCGGATCTAAAAATATCGGTATTCCGCGTACGTTATGAGGCATGGCAGCACGATCCATTTCCTTATTAATAATTGCAAGTTTGGTTTTTAAACTCAAAGAGACATTGTTTATATGGTTAATTTTTTTAAGTAATGATAAATAAACTATTGAAGATTCATTATAAAATGTTTCTATCAACCCATTAGCAGATAGTTTATCTAATGCTTGTTCTAGCGCAGATGAACTTGCTTTGTTGATTAATTCTAAACAAACTTGAGTGGGCTGATTGCTAAGTACGACATTTAACAAAAGGTAACCTTTATCTTCTTTAAGAATTTCATCTAATTCAGATGAATCCATTTTTTTGATAAAATCCATACGCTCTTCAACGGATGTATTTTTTAAAATGGCAGATAAAGTACTGCAATTAAGCGGCTCTTCTTCAATAGGTTCCTCGCTTAAAGAAACAGTATAATTAAAATCAAATATCTCAGTTAAATATTGTTTAATTAATTTTTCATCAAGAATATATTCATTATTTTTCCAAATACATGCCTGTCCTAGGTAAGGCTTTAAAAAATTATTGGCTTTGGCAAATGCACTTTCACTATTATTTTCATCTGCTGAAAACTCACATAGTCCCATGAGATCATCTAAATTATTTGATGGACTACTTAAATAGGTTGCCGCAAAGGCAAGTGCCTTTGCAGTACGTTGTTCGATACAACCAATGTCTTTGTCATACTCAAGCTTATAAGCAAAAGTTTCTAATTTTCCTTTTTCGTGCATCGCCAAAACAGCACTTTCAAATTGTTGAACTAGATTTTCTAATCCAGCTATGGCTAGTTCTTTAGAGGAATAGCTATTAAAATGCATAGCCGTACCGTTAAAGTCTCGGATAACGCCTTTCGATCGATCTTTTTTATATCGATAAATCTTAGGATCAGTTGGATGCTCTACTGCATAAGCAATAAACGCTAGATTAACTTTAATGAATTTCAAACATTCAATAACTTTGATGGCATCTGATTTGTTAGATTTTCTTATATTTAAACCTGAGATAAAGGTAATAAAATTGTTTAAAACCTCACATTGAGAATTACATTCCGGAGCATTAGGGTCAATCTTTTTAGGATACATACGTAAGTCTCCTCTTAATTTTTGAATAATTAAAACGTCAAATTAAACCTGCTATTCCCAATTATATTGAAGAAATATTAAGAAAATATTAGAAACGGTAGCCATCACCTAAGTGATTGAAAAATGAGGTTTAGTTAGAATTTTAGGCGAAAAGAGTTGAGAAGCTTTAAGTTTATTTTAAGATAAGCACTTAAAGAATCGAGCTATTTAAAAAGAAACAAATACAATTCAATTTAATCTAAGTCAGAAGTTATCCACACGAATGGATTCCTCAAAAAATCCAACGATTGTGGGTAACTTCTTCCTTTTGTTCTATATATTATTTTGCACTTTTCCTCTTTGCTATCTATTACTTTATCGCGCCCGCCCAATAGCCACGACCTCAGTTTTACAAGACTCGAAGAGACGATGGAAAAGTGAGGTCGTGGCTAGTTTTCACAACGTGAAATGGGCGGATAGCCTTATTAAATCTAGCTAAAAGGCAATTGGAATCTAATCTAATCGAATAATATAACTCAATATAGATG
>DAIQAW010000180.1:0-3083 GCA_036781465.1 Candidatus Aquirickettsiella sp. | reverse complement strand
AGGTAAAGAGAGTTCTCATCTTATAAAAATAGAAGAAAATGAGGAAATTATTCAGATAGGACCGCACGAGCATAACCCGATATTAGTAGAGACCCAACCCAACGCGTTAAATGCCGTCATAAAATTTCACTTGGATGGAGAAGGGCGTAGTCGTTTAACCCGAGAAGTATTCAAACAATCAGGTTTATTTACTGTAGCCATTTTGGGTGTCATATTCTATTACATTCCTGCGAAAGCATATGCTGAATCTATTTGCGCCGATCCATCTTACAAAGAAATTTCCTGTGATTTTTTTGTTATAAATCATGTGATAGGTACTATGCTGGTAGCGGGAGGGATTTTAATGTCGGCAACTAACGCATTTTTCGATCAAAAAATGGCGGAAAACATTCCATTCAAGCTACAGAATTATTTAAAAGATACTTTAACGCCTAATCAAAAATTACTAGAAAATGCAGTGACATTGGCAGGTTCGTTTATTGCGTCAATACCTTTTATGCTTATTACAGTAGTCGATCCTATACCAGGGTTACCTAAAGTAATAATTATTTTTCAATCCGGAATTGTTGGTTTGACAAACACCTTATTACATTTATTACCTTTCAAATTAGCTTTAAAAAATCCCTTATATCGTGCACCTTTTTTACCAGTAGAATTTATTTTTCAAACAATAGCCAATTCATTACTTAATGAAGAAGAAAAAAAAGAAAAAGAATTACAGCAGAAAATAAATCTAGGTTATCAAGTAATCAAGCAACGTTTGATTAATCACTTAAGTCTGGGGCAAAAACTTTTAAGTATTTATGGGTTTAAATTGACAGGATGTTCTTATACCAATGAAATAGCAAAGAATATTCGCGATATTAAAGAATTAGATGAGTTGCCTTTAAAATTATTAACGCGATTACTAACTTGCTTACACAAGCGATCTCCTAATCAAACCATTTCACCTTCGGGTAAATTAAACAACTTTTTTAGAAAAGTGATTTATTTTCCTGGCGCATCCTGGGTAATATTGGCCTGTGCCGGGTTTTGGGGAGGTACTTTTAATGAAATGGTTGAACTAACCGAAAGCCAAGTATCAGGAGCTATTGTTTCAGCACCTTCTATTTATTGTTTAGGCGTGTTGCTGGCATTTTTTGGTGGAAATGCCTTACAAAATAGCTACGATTATTTAACTGCTTGGAAAGATGATACGGTTAAAATTCCCATGGCTTTTAAACTTTATCCAAAAACATCAGTGTTATTGATCATGATTTCGATGTATTTATCGGCATTTTCTTATGCAGCAGGAGCGCAATTAATTAATGATAATTTTAATGGTAAATTAGAATTTTTACGTCCTTATCTACTCGAGCTAGCTAAAACCGGTTTAACTTTCTTAGGCTTTACCGCCATGATGGATTTCCTTAATAATGTGTTGAGTAAATTTCAACAGTATGGTGGTAACGAAGATACGCAAACGGTCGCTAATCTTTTTGCGGCGTTAAATCAAATGAAAGATAGTATACAACTGATGGCACCTAATCTCTTGCTAGAGTCATTAGCGCAAGCGGATGAGGAGCAAATAAAAATTATTTTGAACATTAAGAATGGAAACGATCTACAGAATTTTAGCCAGTCACTGATCCAACTCGCAGCGAAATTAAAAGTTAAATTAATTAAAGAATTTAAATCGATGGATAAGCAAAATATAGATGAAACGAGTTTATCAAAATTATTATTTCAATTGCATAATGATCAACTCTATGCGATTGAAAGGATTGATTCGTTGTTAAATTTGTTTAATAAAGAGCCAGTAAACATAAATTTACCTCTAAGTTTAGAGGAAGTTTGTCAAGTATATAAGTCTGCTTGTAAAATAATTGACAAACTAGATAGTGTAAACGTTGTTAACGATAGTGGTGTTCTTAGCATAAATAATAGTGATTTTCCTGGATCTTCTTCAGAAATAATCCCCTTACTCAGGCCCCAAGGATCAATCTATAGCAATTTTTTTAATCCAAGACGTCATTATTCTGGTGATACAGGAAGCTCGTCTTTTTCTCCCACATTTTCGAATTCAAGTTCCTATCATAGGATATAAAAGATTGCTAGATAGGGCATTCACAATTTTTTTAAAAGTGAATGCCCTCCTGTGGCTTATGTGAAGCCTGGTTACAATCAAAATTCTCGAAATTTAGTATATTCTTTATCCAGGCCATGAGTTCTTTGCCTTTATTAGAAAGGAGAATTTCTTCTTCACCTAGTAATTCTACACTATCTTTCTTTCGTTCCATCCCGTCAATTTCCGGAAATTTATCGAATTCAATTCAATACAGACCACTTTAAAAAAATTGGTTAAGAGATATTGGCAAAATACTGATAAGCTAGCAACTGCTGTCGACAAATTAGTTCAATGTAACGAGAAACTTGGAATACAGATTATACATGAAGACGATCTTCATCTAAGTTTAGATAAAAAAAAATATTTTCATAAAATCTTGGAAGTTTCTGATATATGTAGCTCGGCGCCTAACTCCAAAGCAGCAGCGGATGTTTTTAGAAAAAAATAGATGTTCTCTTTAAAGAGGAGAATAAAGTCCGCCGTCATCGCCATCACGGATCCCATCGTAATAAGCGCGCAACGACGAACATAGAAAACGACGTACCACACCATCCTAGAAACATGAGCATAAATCACAGATACATGTCGATTAATCCATATACGGTATTTTCCAGCAGAGCAACAAATAGTGTAAATTTACATGGATCTTCCTGGAGTCAAGTGAATAGCAAGAATCATTCCCATGATCCTGGCTTATCAATAACGTCGGTGAAATGAATTAGCAAACAATCATCAGTGTTATCTAGAAGAGGGAGACTCTATTATAAAGCAGATAGAGAGCACAGAAAAAAAATATAGATAGATTGAATAACCGACCGAGAAAAGCATTAGGTTTTGCGACGCCTAACGAAATTTTTTATAAAAATGTCACTTATTAAATTTACCCTCAATAAAGAGGGTAAATTAACCGTTCAATTAACGTTTACAAGCGAGTCGCTATGCTCACGAAAAATTTCGGCCGTCATGTCCCCGAAAT
>DAIQAW010000179.1:0-3111 GCA_036781465.1 Candidatus Aquirickettsiella sp. | reverse complement strand
ATCAAATAGGTGAACTTTTATCTGTAAATAATTATAGAGGAAAAGGTGTGCCTATAACCGAAATTTCTGATTTATCACCTCAACAGTTTTATGCGTATAATTTCCTTCCAGGTATTCCTGTGGTTTTTAAAGGAGTGGCTAAAAACTGGTCGGCGTGTAAAGAATGGGACTTTGATTACTTCTCAAACAATTTTGGGAAAGAGACTGTGATATTTGTAAATCATGAAATTTATGGAGGTTCATCTAATAAGTCAGATTTTGAAATTTCATCTCTGGAAGAATATATCAAATCAATAAATGACGTAAATGATCAGCGTTATGCTAGATTTCATCCGTTATTGGATAGACATCCTGAATTAAAAGAATATTTGAACTTGCGATGGTTAAAAGAAAGAATGTTGCAGAAATTTTTTAGCGGATTTATATTCAATGTTTTGTTTATTGGAAAGTCGGGTTCTATTACAAATTGTCATAATGAAGGTAATGATAATTTGTTTCTACAGGTATGTGGAAAAAAGAAATGGTATCTTTGGCCGCCAGATTATTTGTATGCTTTTCATCCGAGAGCCAATAGAAGTCCGGCAAAGTATTGTGACATTAATCCAGAAAACCCTCAAATTAGAGAATATTTGGGATATGAAAATCTTGATTACTATGAAACAGAGTTAGAAGAAGGGGACATTCTCTATGTTCCATCTTATACATGGCATTATACAAAAAACATTACACCTTCAATTGGAGTTGGGACTCGTTGGACTTCTTTAAGGAACAATTTTAGGCGATCCCCATTGTTGTGTATTTTAGAATTTCTTAATACAAATCCCTCGTTATTTTCAGTCTTCTCTAATAAAAATGAGTTTGATTTTAATAAAATAATACTTAAGTCTATGGGGTATAAGGACCATGATATAAATCAGAAAATGGGCTGTAAGAATATTCACAACAATTAGAAAAAGAGGTAACTCGATGCCATATCAATTTAATCCACATCGGCATGTTAAAATTTGGCTGAGCAAAGAAACAGATCTATTTATGCCGATTGAAAATCGGATGAATCTTGTAGAAATGCGTCAGACGAATCCTTCTGATAAGATTTATCTAGTTTATGATCATCGATTGCTCTCTAAAAAGGAAGAAATTAATTTACAGAAATTCTGTGTTTGTAATAAAATTACGCCGATTAATGTTGTATCGGATATTGAGCCAAACTGTAAAACAATTCAAGAAAAGGAATTATTGGATTGCTATCAAAAGGAAATAGCGGCCATAGGGAAGGGTGGTAATCTTGCTGCAGCGAGTGATATTTTGCGTTGGATTGGAGCAGTCTATAATTTGGGGACCTATACTGATTTTGATATTAAAGTTGACACTCACTTACTTCTTAATAATATAAATGTAGATTTCCCACTTCTCTTAAATATAGGTAGTGTTTCTATTAGAGGAGCTAATATCCTTAGTCTAAATAATGATGTCATTGCTGTAGTGAATTCTGATGCTGCTCTTAATAATATTCAATCTATTCAAAACGGCATTCTTAATTCTTATCAAAACCAGGAGAAAAATTTTTCTTACAGCACCTATCTTGATAATTGCATTAAAAAAATAGGGGAAGTGATCCCTATTTTCTTGGTTAATTTTCTAAAAAGTTTAACTAACTTGCAGATCAATGCTATGGCCGAATTGGATGCTATACAAAATGAATCAAAGGAGAAGTGGTTAACCCCCATAGATATACGTGCAAAATTAGAAAATGAGAAAAAGCATCTATCAGAAGAATTTAAAAAGCGTGTCTTTAGAGTTTTGGGATTAGCTCCTGAAATTAAGGCAGAAAGTTTGCGTATTTACTTTAAGAATAAAACAGGGTGGTTAGCATGGCTTACCATGCCACAGAATGAATATAATGCGATGCGTGAAAGAATATTTTTTGATGATAATACACTTTGTAATATTATGGTTGAGGAGGTATATAATGCGCTATATATGCAAACTGTCATTGCTTCAACAGGCCCCTCAGTGGTATTACCGGCGCTTTTTAAGGAGCACTCTCTTAATGCAGATACGCTACAACCCTATACTTTTAAATATTATGGTTTGGAATCGGCTTTTAAACTAGACAGTGCTTTGCCTTTAGGGGCTTCATTTTGTAAGGCAATGGCAACCCTTGCGGCTTGTGATAAGCCTAGTGAAATAAGACATCTTTCTTGGACTAGCCGTGGACATGCTGCTCAAAAATTACGAGAAGAATTAATAAAAACAGAGTTTGATAAATTACCTCAGGAATTTTTGGAACTAAAAGAAGATATTCAATATCATATAACAAGGATCGAAGCGGATTTAAACGGTACCTTTAGTTTTTATAGAGAAAGTGCAAGGCACGCTAAAATTAATGCTCTAAAAAAAATTTTAAGTGCTTTGGATGGTGATCATAATAAGTTGCTTGATGTAGAATCTTTTGCCAAAGAACTACAGGACTTCGACAAAAAATATCCAGGTTTTGATGCTTCTTTATGGAAAAGTAAAACTCAAGCCTTAATAGAGAAGTTTAAAAAGAATATCTTTTTTGCCGTGAGTTGTGAGAGGTCGGGCATGGGTAAGGTTATGCTAAAAAGAGAATCTTCTAGCGAAGACTCTCTGCCCATTGCAAGCCTACTTACTTCTTGAAATTCTTTTTGGTGCGTTATTTGTCCTTTTTCATTGAGTCTAATGATCAAGCTTTCCACCCGTTGGTCTGGTAATAAACTGAAAGAAAAACATGAAGAAATTATTTCGTTATACCCTGATTACATCATTATTTATTGGTCTTTAAATTGGCACACCAATTCGCGTAAGAATCTTTTGAATTTTTATGAAAAAAAGAGGTAAGTATTTAATTTTACTGGTGCGCCCGGAGGGACTCGAACCCCCGACACCCAGGTTCGAAGCCTGGTACTCTATCCAGCTGAGCTACGGGCGCATTCCCAAAAGAGCTTGGCATTCTAACAGTTAATAACTTAACCAGCTAGTTTTTGTAAACTAACAATCGTAGATTAATTTTTTAAACACTATTGATGGTACCATAAGGGTGTTGTGGATAAGCTGGTAATTCCATATTATTTTCAACCTGTTTAAATT
>DAIQAW010000178.1:0-3127 GCA_036781465.1 Candidatus Aquirickettsiella sp. | reverse complement strand
CCATTTAATAAAATTAATTTGAATAAACAAAGCTTTTATAAATTAGAAAATATTTCGGTTGATTACGCCTTAATGGAAAAAACTAAAAATCTTGCTGTTATACCCGCTGATTTTGGTTGGTCGGATATAGGTTCTTGGGATGCTTTAAATACATTGTTAAAACCAGAAGAAAATGGTAATAGAATCGTAGGCAATGCCTGTTTACAGGAAACTTATAATACAACCATTTATAGTCAAAATTCACCCGGAAGATTAATTGCTGCAATTGGAATCGAAAATTTAACTATTATAGACTCAAGTGACGCCTTGCTTGTTTGCAAACGTACACATATTCAAAAAGTTAAGCAATTAGTAGAGGAATTAAAATTAAATGGACACGAAGCTTATCGTTACCATCAAACTGTTTACCGACCTTGGGGACATTATACTATCTTAGATCAAGGTTACAATTATAAACTAAAACGCTTAATAGTACATGCTGGCGCAAGTTTATCACTGCAAATGCATCAATATCGTTGCGAATATTGGGTAGTCGTAGTAGGTATTGCTACCGTTGAAAATGATCACAAAAAATTTATCTTGAAAGAACAAGAATCAACTTATATACCTTTAGGCTGTAAACATTGTTTAAGTAATGGCCACGATAAGGATTTAGTGGTAATTGAACTACAAATAGGTAATTATTTAGGTGAGGATGATATCATTCGATTTAGAGATAATTATGACCGTGAAATTGAGCGCACTTCTGAAAATGAAATTAATATTTAACCTAAAATTTGGCAAGAATTAATCAAAATTAATTCTCTCCCTTTCTATTATCAAAGGCTTACGCCGAACTTGATTATAGATTGCTAATATATATTCGCCAAGTATACCTGCAAAAAGTAATTGGATTCCACTAAAAAAGAATATTGCAACGATAACAGTAGGAATTCCTTTCCCCGCTGGAAAAGTTTGGCCAGTAATGGCCATAACTCCAACTCCAAAAGCATATATAAAACTTAGACCCGATAAAGTAACACCAAAATATAAAGCCAATCGCAAAGGGACACTACTAAAACTAATGATTCCATTCATTCCTTGCTCTATCATATGCATTATTTTATTCTTAGAGACATTTTTTTTTCTCGCTCGCCAAGTATAAGGAATTCCAACTCTACGAAAGCCACAATCAAATGTCATCAAACGCATAAAAGGCTGAGCATCATCAATTTTCTTCATGGCATTAAGCACTACGCGATCTATTAATTGATAATCACCTACATCAGGAGGGTAATCTATGTAGGTACAGGCAGATAATAAACGATAATAGGCTTTGCGAATATTCCTAATACAAAAACCTTCTTCTCGCTGTTTGCGTATACCATAAACAATTTCGTAGCCCATTTCCCACTGTCTTACAAATTCAGGTATTAATTCGGGAGGATCTTGAAGATCAGCAGGCATAAATAATATTATAGCATCCCCTGTTGCATTTAAAACTCCATTATAAGTATTTTTCAAAATACCAAAATTTCGGGAATTAATAATTACTTTAATTCGCCTATCTTTTGAAGCTCGCATTTTTAGAACTTCCACGGTACGGTCGCTTGAACAGTTATCACAAAATATATGCTCTAGTTCATAAGTAGATAAATCTGTTTTAAAAATCTTTTGCACTTCTTCAATACATTCTAAAATATTAGTTTCTTCATTAAAGCAAGGAGTAATAACTGAAATTTTTTTCACTGTTGTAAAGTCCTTTGTTCAATAGTGTGCCAAAGCAAATTAGTCGCTCTATACCAATCATTGTCAAATTTTTCTTCAACAAAAAGATCGTTTAAAAGTTTAATTAAATAAGGGGTCCTTTGATCTATAAATGTAGCTTCGCAGGGTAGAATTGTTTGGAATGGATCTGAAAAAGAGATTATATGTCCATTAATATCAATAACCTGAAACATATCTTCCTTGCTATTTGTTGCAATGGTAACCACACAGGGCGGAAAATCGACTTTCGATAACTGGACACTCCATATTTCAGCTTCATATTCTTCTTTGCTCTCAATTTTTGAACAGAAAACATCATTGTATCCAAGTTCTGCAAGCAATGCGATGAGATGAATGCCATAAAATCGTAAAGCTCCCCCACCTTCGCTATGCCGGCGTTTCCAAGTTTGGATATTTTGCTTATAGTGATGAGCTTGAAATTTCCAAGTTATGCTTTTAATACCCTTAAGCTGACGAAGAATATCCTCACCCCAATATGTGTAACGAAAATTATATCCAATCTTAAATTTTTTTCCGGAAGTAACTAAGTCGTCGAATAAGTCCATAGCTAAATAAGGCGTAGGAGCAAGTGGTTTCTCCAACAAAAGATGAGTGATATTTTTAAATTGCAAAGCTTTTTTAACCCACAAAAATTGCTGTGCGGGAGACACCGCAATAATTAAACCCTCACATAATTCTAGAAGATTTTCTTGATTATCTATCCATTCAACATTATTATAAAAAGAAGATAAATCAGCACGGTGACTAAATCGTTTTTTATAATGATCCGGCAGAATAATGCTAACATTGAATGTACTTAATGCGGGTAAATAACCATATAAACCGAACCCACTCCCGAGAATAAGTACTCTCATTTTAGGCTAAATCTTTTGCTGAGATAATATCTATAACTCGACCGTGATAACCTCGCTCTTTTAGATAAGCATTAATTTCATTCGGAATATGCCAGGCAAAATTAAGTAAAGGAATTTGATTATTTAAATAATCAAATTGATTATCTGATAAAATAGGAATCCGAGTACCTGGGATATAATGATTTATTTTATTGGATTGTGATCTTTCATAGGTTGCCTTGATTAAATCATCATTAAGTCCAAGAAGCTTAATAAGAATAGCTGCGCGCCCAGGAAAAGCTTTTGCAGATAATTTACCATGTTTATCAACTAATTTTTCTAAGTAATTCCTTTTCTTCTTACACCAGGGAGAAATTTTTTTCCCCATCGCTTCTAAGCGTTGACTAAACAATTGTTCTTTTTTGTAAATATCTAAAAAACGGCTTGGACTTTTTTCATAATCTCCAGCAGTATAAATAACGCGTATATTCCCATTGTATCGAGAAGGAAAAGACACGTCTTTAATA
>DAIQAW010000177.1:0-3133 GCA_036781465.1 Candidatus Aquirickettsiella sp. | reverse complement strand
TTTAATAAAATTTATTATTTAAATTAGAATTTTTAAGATGTCAGAAATTAGAGTTTGTTTATAAATCTTTACAAGCTATTAGTTGTTCTTTTCCTACTAAGAGTAATCCTGAAACTGAAATTGTTATAATTCCTCCAGGATCGTAACCAATTTTTAGGTTATGTGGAATCAGGAACTGATTCCACATAATGGCTATGCAGTCAATTTCAATGCAACATGTGCTAAACGTTTGCCTAAGGCTTGGCAAAGACGTTTTTCTTCGTCGCTCAGTGGATTTTTGCTTTCCTTACCGGCCATATGCGTGGGCCCATAAGGCGTACCGCCCGTTTGCGTGGTACTTAAATCGGATTCTGTATAGGGGACGCCAACGACCATCATACCGAGATGAATCATGGGTAACATCATACTCAGTAGAGTGGTTTCTTGTCCGCCATGTAGACTTGAGGTCGAAGAAAAAAAGCCAACTGGTTTATCGACGAGTTCACCTGAAAACCATAGACCACTTAGGCTATCGATAAAATGCTTTAAAGGTGCGGCCATATTCCCAAAACGTGTTGGGCTGCCTAAGGCGATACCGATAGCGTCGCGAACATCCTCGTGTGTAGCGTAAGGAGGGCCAGCGGATGGAACTTTTTCTTCTACGGCTTCAGACACCGTTGAAATATTTGGAACGGTACGAATTCTTACTTCCACATCGGCGATAGATTCTATGCCTCTTGCGACTTGTTGAGCCATTTTGGCTACCGCACCATAACGGCTGTAATAAAGTACTAATACATAGGGCATGGATTGCCTCCTTCTGATGAGACTCTTCGCACTTGAATTTTTGTCTTGGGGCTCAAATTCGCGATCTTCATGTATCATTACATATCCTAGCTATTTCATTCTCGCACGGCCTTGTCAAAATCCCATTGCTGTGAGTATAAAGACCCAGTATATCGGGCTTGATGTTGATGCAACAAGTCATTCTATGGTATAAAACACCGCGCTGAAAAGCGTTATTTCACACACCTATTTATTTAAGCGTTATTTGAGGGTGGCTATCTTTTAAAAGATAGTCTTCAAATAATACTAGGTGGAGGTTTAACCCAATTGGAGATCATATACAGTGTCAGCAACAGCAACATTAAGACAGTTATTTGAAGCAGGTGTGCATTTTGGTCATCGTACGTGTTTTCGCGAGCCAAAAATGGCGCCTTATATCTATGGTGTACGTAATGGAATTAGCATCATCGATCTAGAAAAGACCCGAGAGTATATTACCGAAGCGCTGAACTATATTGCGAAAATAGCGGCTCGGCCAGGCAGTAAAATCTTATTTGTCGGAACAAAGCGCGCCGCACAGGATTTAGTTAAAGAACAAGCATTACGCTGCGGTATGCCTTATGTTAACCATCGTTGGTTAGGTGGGTTGTTAACGAATTATCGTACCATCCGTCAGTCCATTAAACGACTTAAAGAATTAGAAGCACAAAGCCAAGATGGTAGTTTTAACCAATTGACTAAAAAGGAAGCGTTGAATTTACAGCGACAAATGGATAAATTGGAACGGGGTTTAGGTGGTATTAAAGATATGAGTGGTTTACCAGACGCCTTGTTTGTGGTTGATAGAGGCTATGAGCATATTGCTATTTGCGAAGCACAAAAGTTAAAGATACCGGTCATCAGTGTTATTGATACTAATCATTCACCCGAAGGTATTGATTATATCATTCCAGGTAATGATGATGCGGCACGTGCAATTACACTGTATACGCAGATGGTTGCAGATACTATTTTAGAAGCTCGCGCGGCTGCAAACAAACCAAGCGACTTAACACGTACTGAAGCAGAAAAAGCTGAAGCTCAAGAATCTGAACTGGAATCGACTCACTCTACGCAAGGGAAAGAGGAATAAGCACATGACGCCAATAATAATAACGGCCGCTATGGTTCAGGCTTTACGTGCTCGAACCGGCGCTGGCATGATGGATTGTAAAAAAGCTTTAGAGTCTGTGGGGGGGGATTTGGACGCAGCGGCTGAAGCAATGCGTAAATCAGGTCAAATTCAAGCTGAAAAGAAGTCAGGACGTGTTGCTGCTGAAGGTTTAATAATTATTAAATCTAAAGCGGTGACAGGCCCTGCAATTATTTTAGAAGTAAATTGCGAGACGGATTTTGTTGCTCGCGATGAAAATTTCAAACAATTTGCCGAGAAAACTGCACAATGCGCACTGGATCATCAGATTACTAATCTTGAGTTACTGTTAACCTTTACGTTTGCGGATACCGGCGAAACAGTAGAAAAAACCCGTGAAGCACTCGTTGCTAAGTTAGGTGAGAACATTCAAATAAGACGTTTACATCTCGTTGCTGGACAAACAACCGATACTCTTTTGGGATCTTATGTGCATATGGGCCGTATCGGCGCTATCGTGCAATTAAAAAATGGCAATGAACAACTCGCTAAAGATTTAGCCTTACACATTATTGCTAATAATCCAGTGGTCATTTCAGCTGATGATATTGCAGAACAAATTCTGGCCAAAGAACGAGAAATTATTATGGCGCAATCGCAAGGCACGGGTAAGCCACAGGCCGTTATCGATAAGATGGTAGAAGGACGACTGAATAAATTCCGTGATGAAATGAGTTTATTAGGCCAAGCATTTGTAAAAGATCCAAACGTGCGCGTCGGACCGTTATTAAAAAGCGCAGGAGCGGAGATTCTAAGTTTTGTACGATTTGCCGTCGGTGAAGGAATAGAAAAACCCACTGAAGATTTCGCTGAAGCAGTGATGGCACAAGTTAAAGGCTCTTCTTAAGCATCTCATTAACTAAACACTGACTTTCAAAGTCAGCGTTTAGTATTTGCTTTAAATTAATTATTTATTCTTTTTATTATTCTGTAATTAAAATCGCTTGATTGTTACTAAAAAAAAATGCTTTAATTTATAAGCATCGGTTGTTTTGCAAAGGAAAAAAGGAATTAAATTATGCCGAACAATAATATTATTTTTCAGGAACAAAAAAGAAAAGCAATTAATTTTCGAGTCGCTGTTGCGCAAGGAAATCTGGAAAGTACTCAAAGGTATTGCGATGAATATACATTGAACTCTGTGGATGCTAAAGGTAATGCCGCTTTACATATAGC
>DAIQAW010000176.1:0-3136 GCA_036781465.1 Candidatus Aquirickettsiella sp. | reverse complement strand
GAATATATACAAGATGAATTTATCACTCAATCGCATCGAAAAATAAAATTACAAATTTTTTCAGAAAAGGGTGAGAAAAATAAATGTCATCATGCGATGGAATCGTTAAAAAAAGCCATGCGTTGGGATGAACAAGCTTATGGTCGTGAATATGATTTAGATATATTTATGATTGCTGTCATCGATGATTTCAATATGGGTGCAATGGAAAATAAAGGACTTAATATTTTTAATGCTCAGACTATTTTGGCGGATCCGAATTCTGCGACCGATGCAGATTATAGTTATATTACTAAAGTGGTGGGTCATGAATATTTTCATAATTGGACGGGTGATCGGATTACCTGTCGTGATTGGTTTCAATTAAGTCTTAAAGAAGGATTAACCGTTTTTCGTGAACAGGAATTTAGTGAAGCGATGGGTAATCCGGCAACTGAGCGGATCAATACCGTAAGACAATTAAGAGCGATGCAATTTGCAGAAGATGCAGGCCCTTTAGCACATCCTGTGCAGCCTGATTCTTATATAGAAATCAATAATTTTTATACTATGACCGTGTATGAAAAAGGGGCTGAAATCATTCGTATGATGAAGGTCTTAGTCGGCCCAGAATTATTTCGTAAAGGTATGGATGATTATTTTACTTCTCATGATGGACAAGCCGTTACTATAGAAGATTTTGTTAAATCAATCGAAAAAGGAAGTGGTTATGATCTGCAACAATTTCGTCGTTGGTATAAGCAATCCGGAACACCTGAATTACAGATTGATTATCATTATTCATCCGAAGATAAAACATTTGATTTAATTCTTAAACAACATTGTCCCGCCACACCTGGCCAACCGACTAAAAAACCTTTTTATATTCCTGTGGTGATGGTGTTATTAAATCCGAATGGCCACCCGATTAATTTACAACTAGTCGGTGATGCGGTATCAATGGGAACACAATGTACATTAAAGCTGAGAGAATCTGAGCATGTTTTTCAATTTGTTAATGTCGATGCTAAACCTATACCGTCTTTATTAAGAAATTTTTCTGCTCCTGTAAAACTGAAGGTTAAATATTCTGATGAAGATCTTGCATTTTTAATGCAAATGGATACCGATGGTTTTAATCGTTGGGATGCAACACAGGAATTAGCGAGCAGAATAATATTAAGTCGTATTCAATCCGGCGCTATAGAAGATCCAGCGGTTAATCAGCTGCTTAAGGGCTATAACATTTTATTTGCTGATGAACAACAGGATAATAAGGATTTATTGGCAGAATTATTAAGTTTACCAAGTGAAGCCGTTTTAGCTGAACAAATGCCTATCATTGATATTGATGGAATTCATGAAGAAAGAGAATGGTTACGTTTCCAGTTAGCGAAGAAACTCGAAAATAAGCTTTTTCAGACCTATCAAGCTTATCATGACTTAAAACCTTATGTATTTGATAAACAATCCGTGACGAATCGCCGTCTGGCCAATATCAGTTTGAATTATCTTATGTTATTGCAAGATCCGAGTGTGCATCGTTTATGTATCCATCATTACAAAAATGCTGATAATTTAACGGATCGAATAGTGGCATTAAGTGAAATCGTTAATCATAACTTATCGCAAAGGGATCGTTATTTAAAAGAGTTTTATCAAAATAATTCAACTAATTCTTTAGTGGTCTGCAAATGGTTAGCGATACAAGCCCGAGCGCCATTGCCGGATACGTTGCATCAGGTTAAAAAATTGCTTAAACATCCAGCTTTTGATTGGAAGAATCCCAATAAAATTCGATCGTTGATTGGTGTTTTTTGCTCGGAAAATCGTAGGCAATTCCATGATCGTTCGGGTGCAGGTTATTTGTTTTTAAGTGAACAAATACAGCATTTGGATCCTATTAATCCTCAGATAGCCGCCCGTTTAGTAAAACCGTTTACACAATGGAAGCGTTTTGATAGTGATCGTCAGGCTTTGATGCGAGAGCAATTAGAAAGGCTAATTAAATTACCGAAACTTTCCTCTGATGTGTATGAAATGGTGAGTAAAAGTTTGTTATAAACTCTTCGCACTTGACATTGTCTGTGTTGCCGTTCAATTCGCAACCATGGTTATGATATATCAGAATTACTGGCATGGACACGGCACTTGCCAAAAATTCAATTGCGGTGAGTTATAAACTATTTTGTGCTTTCACAAATTAAGAAAATGTTTGAAGGTTAAATGGTCTGTTTAGCTAAAAAGATTCCCATTAATGCAATTAGGATACCGATTATTTGACTTAACCCTAAATATTCTGAAAAGAAATACCAACCTGCCATTGCTGCGACCATCGGTTGAATAAGCAGGGCGGTGGATGAAAAGGTAACAGGTAAATAGGGCAAGGCATAAGCAATTAGTCCTTGCCCTAAAATATGTGCAAACAAGGCTAAAGCAAATAAGATGATCCAAGCCATTTCTGTTTGCGGCATGGCAAGTTCTCCAGATAGGCCTGTGATGACCAGCAAGGTAAGCATACTGGCAAACGTTGAGATCGCCATACTCGCAAAGGCTGTAAATTTTTTGCGTGCGCGATTGAGTACTAATAAATAACCGGCATAAAAAAATGCAGTGATAAAGGCTAATCCATCACCAACACGAATATCCTTGTCCATATGCAGACTCGGATGAATTAATATCCCAATCCCTAAAATGGCTAATAATAAGCCAATAACCAATGTTTTTTGTGGAGGTTTACGTAAAACAATCCATCCCCATAAAGCAATAATAACGGGTGAAAAGTTAGCAATTAAGGTGGAATTAGCAATGGTCGTATATTGAATAGAAAGATGCCATGTGGCTAAATCGCCACCAAATAAAACGCCAGAAAATAATAGCCAAAGATAGTCTTTTAACACCGGCGCATGGTTTTCATCGGGACGAGTATAACCTTGACCAATGGAAAGTAAGGTCAAAATTGGGAAGGCAATCGCTACTCTCCAGAATCCAGTCGCAATCGGGCCTACTTCGCTTAAGCGGACAAAAATAGGTGCAAAACCTATCGCTACAGCGCCTATCACCAAATACAATAGAGCAATTTTACGTTTTTTTGCTGAACCGATTCTTTTTAGATCTTTGACCATAAATTGAGCTCCAATAAGAGAAACCTATGTTT
>DAIQAW010000175.1:304-3140 GCA_036781465.1 Candidatus Aquirickettsiella sp. | reverse complement strand
GGGTATGTTTTTTACCTCAAGCCATAGTTACTCACTTCCCCCGAAATTGGCAACAATTTAGAGAAAAAAATAATTATATTTTCCTTTTACTCTGGATAGGGACAATTTTTCTTTTCTTTTCCTTTTCACATTCCAAATTAATTCCATATATTTTACCTATTTTTCCAGGTTTGGCTTTGTTAACGGGCCATTACCTTTCTACTTATTGGCAGCGTTTCAATGATATTAAATGGGGGTATATAAGTGTTCCTTTGGTATGGTTAGGTTTAGGGATTGTAGGTCTTTTATATTTAGTAAATGATCCTTCTATAACGTTTTCTCATACTGCAAAACTTTTTTTAATAACAAGCTACAGTGTTTTTCTATTAAATAGTATAGTGGCGAGTTGCTTTGTTTTACTTAGAAAACCTAAAGTGGCGTTTATAACCTTAACAATAGGAAGTGTGATTAGCTTTCTGATTGTTTCTATCAGTATTCCTCAGCTCGATACGCGATCTATAAAACCTTTAGTTGCATCTCTAAAACCTTTATTAAAACCAAATGATAAAGTAGTGGCGTACAATGATTATTATCAAGATTTACCTTTTTATTTAAATCAACGAGTATTTGCAGTGAATGCCGGTGGAGAGTTATCCTTTGGTATGCAACATCAGGATGCCGATGCTTGGATGTTAAAAGATGCTAATTTTTGGCCTATTTGGAATAATCTTGGACACGTTTATATGGTAACTAATAAAGAAGTATATCAACGATTTAAACAATCAAAAAATCCGAAAATTTATTTGTTTGCACAGACTGACCACGATGTTTTATTAAGTAATCACCCAATGACGTAATACTAATGATTAAAGAGGATAAAGAAAAATGAATAAACCTTATATTAGTGTGGTTATCCCTGTTTATAATGAGTCTGAAAATCTAGAGCAGTTATATCAACGCTTAATTTCAAGTTTAGATAAATTAGGTGAGACTTACGAGATCATTTTAGTAAACGATGGTAGTCAGGATGATTCTTATGATCGACTTAATGAATTACAAAAAAGGCGACCAGAACAAATTCGAATTATTCATTTCAATGGTAATTTTGGTCAGCATATGGCTCTAATGGCAGGTTTGGAGCGGGTAAGAGGAGAAATTATTATTACCTTAGATGCTGATCTGCAAAATCCACCCGAAGAAATCGCTCATTTGATAAAACTTATTGAAGAGGGTCATGATTATGTGGGTGGAATAAGGAAAAATCGGCAAGATACTTTTTTCCGACGTTACGCCTCAATATTAAATAATTGGTTACGCTATAAAATGACTAAGATTCGTTTAAGTGATCAAGGATGTATGTTGAGAGCATACCGACGTTCATTGGTTGATTTAATGATAGCAAGCAAGGAAACTTCCCTATTTATCCCAGCACAAGCCTATAGGCTTTCTATATCGCCTACCGAAATTGAAGTTGGACACGATGCGCGTAAGTCGGGTGAGTCTAAATATAATCTTTACCGCTTGTTACGTTTAAATTTTGATTGGATGACTAGTTTTACATTATTACCCTTACAGATTTTTACTATGTTGGGATTGTTTATTTCCATTTTAAGTAGTTTTTTTGTTGTATATTTGCTTTTACGGCGGATTATTATCGGCCCAGAAGTGGAAGGTGTGTTTACGTTGTTTGCGATAGTTTTTTTTATAATGGGTATAATGCTGATGGGTCTAGGTATTATGGGGGAATATATTGGACGTATTTATCAGGAAGTACGTCACCGTCCCCGCTATGTTATTAGAAAGATTGTTGATGAGACGTAATCAAAAGTAAGTATAACAAATGCATTTTTAACACAAGTAGTAAAATATGAGTTTAAAAGTATTAATTCTTGGGATCAATGGCTTTATTGGCAGTAGCCTATTGGAGCATTGTTTAGGAAAAACAGATTGGCAGTTAATTGGATTGGATTTAAGCGAAAATAAAATTAGTGAGTTCCTTAAACACCCACGACTCACCTTTAAAAAAGGTGATCTAAATCATGAAATAGTATGGATCGAACAACAGATTCAACAGTGTGATGTGGTCCTCCCTTTAGTTGCAATCGCCACGCCGGCAAGTTATGTAAAAAATCCCTTAGGAATTTTTGAACTTGATTTTGAAGCCAATTTAAAAATTATTCGTTTGTGCGTTAAACATCAAAAACGTATAGTTTTCCCCTCGACTTCTGAAGTATATGGAATGTGCACTGACGAAGCCTTTGATGAAGAAACGAGTAATTTTGTGCTGGGACCCATTAATAAACCACGTTGGATATATTCTTGCAGCAAACAGCTACTAGATAGAGTGATTCATGCTTATGGTTTAGCGAATGAATTACGCTATACGCTCTTTAGACCATTCAATTGGTTAGGTCCTAAGCTTGATGATCCACATAATCCCAAACCAGGAAGCTCACGAGTCGTTAGTCAATTTATTGGAAACATATTACGTGGAGAATCCATTCAATTAGTGAATGGAGGACAACAACGACGTAGCTTTATCGATATTGATGACGGGATAGGATGCTTGTTAAAAATCATTGCAAATAAGAATCAATGTGCAGAACAAGCTATTTTTAACGTTGGTAATCCGGAAAACGATATCTCGATCCGTGAACTTGCTGAATTATTATTAGAGTTAATTAAAACTTACGCAGATTATACAAATTATGCTGCACAAGTAGAATTACAGACTATAAATTCAGATAATTATTATGGAAAAGGTTATCAAGATGTGGAACGTCGTATGCCATCGATTAAACGTGCGCAACAACAACTTGATTGGCAACCACATATAGATATAAAAACTAGCTTGAAG
>DAIQAW010000175.1:0-294 GCA_036781465.1 Candidatus Aquirickettsiella sp. | reverse complement strand
AATATAGTATTTAGAAAATTATTGTCTAATGCTGTTTTGGTTCTTAAACACCAAAGTCTGGCATCAACAAAACCTACGCATTTTACTGCATCTTTCTCAGTCATTATAATAATGGCATCACTCCCGTAATTGAAATCACGCGGTTTAAATAGATAATGATCGGGGAAGGGGTGCTCAATGATGTTAAGACCTAGTTTACGTAAGGCTTTAAAAAATTGATCGGGATTTCCTATGCCAGCCACGGCATGCACTTTTTTTTCAAGAAAATATTCTTTCGATTGTTTATTTTTAGTT
>DAIQAW010000174.1:0-3153 GCA_036781465.1 Candidatus Aquirickettsiella sp. | reverse complement strand
ACGAGGCTCGAACTCGCGACCTCAACCTTGGCAAGGTTGCGCTCTACCAACTGAGCTATTCCCGCAAAACGGGTGTTATTGTAACTGCATGAAAAATACTGTCAAGAAGATAAATCATGCCAAGCCGCTTTTAAATATAAACACATACTCCATAACGTTAACAATACCGCAAGATAAAGTAACACATAACCTAGCCCAGCAAATCCTATCCAAGCGCCCGGCTTGTAAAGTAATAATAAAATGATGGCTAACATTTGTATTGTTGTTTTTATTTTCCCTATCATGGTTACGGCCATGTGCTTATGTTTACCAATTTCTGCCATCCATTCACGCAATGCAGATACCATAATTTCACGACAAATAATAACAATCGCAGGAACCGCTAAATAAGGTAAAGCGCGATCACCGACTAATAATATCAATGCAGTTACAACAATTAATTTATCTGCAACCGGATCGAGGAATGTACCAAGTTTAGATACTTGACCTAAACTGCGTGCTAAATAACCATCTAACCAATCTGTCATCGCAGCAAAAATAAAAATAAGCGCGGCCAGTATATGGCTCCCTCGAAAGGGTAAATAAAATAACAAAATAAAAAATGGAATTAAAACAATACGCAGAAAAGTCAATATATTGGGGATACCCATAAAGTGTATACCAGCAGCTCGCAAATGTGGTGATTAGCTTAGTGTAACTGGTTGGTTTAGGCTTTTAAAGCTAAATAAATCTGTTCGGCTAAACGTTTACTGATACCGGGTACTTTAGCCAGATCGGTGGCACTGGCGTTTTGTAAGGCTTGTAACCCACCAAACTGGCGTAATAATTCGCGACGTCGTTTCGCGCCAATACCTGGAATATCTTCCAATGCCGAAGTTCGTCTTTTTTTTGCACGCCGACCACGATGACCGGTGACAGCAAAACGATGGGCTTCATCGCGTACCGTTAAAATAGCACGCAAAGCCAATGAATCGGGAGGTAATGTAATCGCTTGCGATCGGGAAGAAAGATATAAGCTTTCCAATCCCGATCGGCGCCCCAGTGCTTTTGCTACACCTATAATGAGAATGCCACTGATCTGTAATTCTTCTAAAACATGTTCGGCCTGTTTTAATTGACCTTTCCCACCATCGATAAGCAAAACATCCGGTAAATTTTTTTCTTCCTTTTTCAAATATTTATAACGGCGTAGCAGTGCCTGACGCATTGCCGCATAATCATCGCCAGGCGTAATATCCTCAATATTAAAGCGCCGATAATCCATTTTACGTGGACCTTGTGCATCAAATACCACGCACGCTGCCACGGTTGCTTCGCCTTGCGTGTGACTAATATCAAAGCATTCTAAACGTTGTGGTAAGTTATCCAGACGCAACGCCGCTTGCAAACATTCGAGTTGTTTATAAAATGCCCATTTATCCGAAAGATGCGCGGCTAAGGCATGTTGTGCATTTTCATTGGCCAGTATCAACCAGTGCTGCTTTTCACCACTTGGTTTATTCAGTAATTTAACTTTATGTCCCGAACGCTCCGCTAGCGTCGCCATGAACCAGGTTTGTTCAGCAATTTTTAACGGCAAAACAATTTGTTCAGGAATGCTATGCGCAATCTCAGTTTGTAAATAAAATTGTCCAATAAAAGCCGACAACACTTCCGCCGCTTCATGTTCTGGAGGAACATTCGGAAAATAGGCTTTACCCCCTAATAATCGACCATGGCGCACATTCATCACATACAATACATAATGAGAGGTTTGTTGTGCTAAACCAATAATATCTAAATTTCCCTGACCAGTAGTAATGACTTGTTTTTGTTGAATTTCACGTAGCGCTGCAATTTGGTCGCGCAAACGCGCTGCCGTCTCATAATCTAATTCCTGCGCAGCCTTTTCCATTTGTTCGGCAATATCCTCGATAACCGTTTTATTTTTTCCTTGTAAAAATAAAACAGTATTGTTCACATCACGTTGATAATTTTCTGAGGTAATCAATCCGACACACGGGCCGGTACAACGTTTAATTTGGTATTGTAAACAAGGTCTAGTACGATTGCGGAAAAAACTGTCTTTACATGAGCGAATTCTAAATAATTTCTGCAATAAATTTAAGGTTTCGCGTACCGCTAAGATACTCGGAAACGGTCCAAAATAATGATATTCTTTGCTGCGAGCACCGCGGTAAAACGCTAAGCGCGGATAACTTTGATGTTTACTTAAAATAATATACGGATAACTTTTATCATCGCGTAATAAAATATTATAGCGTGGCTTGAGTTGCTTAATGAGATTACTTTCAAGCAATAAAGCTTGATTTTCAGTCTCAGTCGTCGTGGTTTCGATGGCGGTAACTTGTCGCATCATCAACGCAACACGACTACTTTGTTGAACTCGAAAATAACTTGTAAGACGTTTTTTTAAATTTCGTGCCTTCCCAACATACAATACCTGTTGCTCGACATTTAAAAATAGATAAACGCCAGCACTTTGACTGATAAAAGCAAGTTGCTGCTTTAAATTCGACGTTTCGCTAGCACCTGCCACCACAATCACCCATCAACAACTTAAAATCCAGCTTAAACGCATGTTCCCTCAAGATGTAACTAGCATCTTGGGGGAACAAGTATATTTTATTTATTTAAGTTATCAAATATCTGTTTTACCGTTTTCAATGCCGGCAAATTAGGAAACTGTGTAGCTAAAGCATCCACTAAAACGCCGACGCCTTTAAAACCGGTCTTGGTCGTAACCTGTTGTTGATTCAATTCTTTAGAAACATTCACTTGTTGGTTTTGTTGCATTTTGAGTTGATCTTTAATCATTTGCACTTCATGGCGTAATTCTGCACAGCAATCGCTGTCTTGCGCCCAAATAGGGCTCACCGCAAAAACGGCTAATAGAAATATTGTGACTGGTTTTAGTAAAGACATCGAAAAAACCTCCTTGCATGATGAAAATGCGACCTATACCCAATATCGATCAAAAATATTTTCTACTGGATTTAATATCGCCATATTTTATTACTAAGCCAAAGAAGCATAGTCTATCCGCTAGACTTATGCTAAATGACAAATTTTTATACTAAATAAAGCCTACTGCAGCTGTAAATTTGAGCCATTTTAGACCGACTTCATGTAAAAATTTCTTTATATTAATTG
>DAIQAW010000173.1:0-3154 GCA_036781465.1 Candidatus Aquirickettsiella sp. | reverse complement strand
TTTTTAGCCTCATACTCACTGCTTGTGGCTTTCAATTAAGAGGTCATTGTAAATTTTCACTCCCTTTTCATACACTTTCTTTGGAATCTAATCAGCCTTATAGTAATTTCACCAAAGAATTACAAAACGCGTTAGCAACTGCGGGAGTTCATACCTTACTTGCGACTCCGACATCTCCACGATTACAAATTCTTACACAAAACTTTACGCGTACGGCTACCAGCCTAGGAAATGCTGGACAAACAACCACCTATTTACTTGTTTACAGTATTTTATTTCAGTTAATAGATTGTAAAGGTCATGTCTTATTAGCTCCTCAACAAATCCAAGCCATACGAACCTTTTCAATTACATCTAATCAACTTGCTGGCGATCTGAATACAGAAAATGACTTAAAAGAAAATATGCAACAGGATGTTATTCAACAACTTTTAATTCGCTTAAGTTCCACAGAGTTACGCCAGCAATTTTACTACAGTACTTGCCCTCAACAGTAATTTACTATTATGCAATGTCGTTATGAACAATTATCTCAGCAGTTAAATAAGCCTGCTTTAGCACCCATTTATTTGATCTCTGGTGAAGAAATAGTATTAATTCAATCAGCCTGTAATACCATTCGCCTCGCGGCAAAAAAAGCAGGTTTTACCGATCGACAAGTATTTTATAGCGACACACATTTAAATGCTTCCTCGCTAATTGATTGTATGAATAATTATGGGTTATTTGCAGACAAACAACTGCTAGAATTACATCTATCACAAGGTTTATCTGAAACCATAACACAAACGCTTACACTGTACGCTAAAAACCCACCGCGCAATAAACTTTTGCTTATAATAGCCGGGAAACTGGACAGTCGCTTACAGCAAACTGTTTGGTTTAAAAGTATCGATAAAGTAGGTTTAATCATTCCAATATGGCCTTTGCAAGCCCCACAATTATTTAGATGGATAACAGAACGTTTTCATGCCATAGGTTTAAAAGTAGAAAAAGAAGCTATTGAATGTCTTATTTTTGCCACCGAAGGAAATTTATTAGCGACTGCGCAAACCATAGAAAAACTCAGCTTATACCTTGGTGCAACAAATAACGTCGTTACGGTTAGCATGTTGACGCAAGCACTCAGCGACAACACCCGATTTAATCCTTTCAAACTGATCGATGCTGCATTAGCAGGAAACTCTGAACGTTGTTTACGCATCTTAGCGCGTCTAAAAGAAGAAAATGTAGAACCCTTATTAATTTTATGGGCACTCAGTCGCGAGTGCCGATTATTAGCTTCTTTTGCATTTAAACTTAATCAAGGCCAAAATTTAACAACACTTTTTAAAAAGCAACAGGTATGGGAACAGCGTAAACCATTACTTCAACAAGCCTTAAAACGTCATACGCTTATACATTGGTATCGATTATTAAGTCTTGCGAGCTACATTGACCAGCTTATAAAAGGTATAGCTACCGGTCATGTTTGGAATGCTTTACAGACACTTAGCCTCGAAATTGCAGAGCCCAACTCTACGCATTGCAATTGGGTTTTTGACAAGTACCACGTCCAAGCAACAAGCTAGAGTATGTAAAATCATGAGGATTGCGAGTCGCGCAGCAACACAGTCAAAAATTCAAGTGCAAAGAACATTATGATAGGGATCCTTGGGGGTAGCTTTGATCCCATACACTATGGACATTTACATATTGCACTCGATTTATATCAACAACTCCATTTAAGTGAAATCCGTTTCATTCCTTGTAAGAATCCTGTTAGTGACAAAAAAATAGTGGCTACTGAACAACAGCGGCTTACTATGCTGCAACTGGCTTTGCAACCCTACCCGTATTTTTCCATTGATATGCGAGAACTATCTAGATCCACTCCTTCGTATATGGTAGAAACCTTAGCTTCTTTACGTCTTGAATTGGGCAATACGCCTTTGGGACTTATTTTAGGATATGATAATTTAGCTTGCTTAGATCACTGGCATCAATGGACGTCTCTAATCAATTTCGCACATTTACTTATTGTGCCTAGACCTAGCCATATGCAACCTTACTCTAAGGAAATCTATACTTTTGTTGAAAAACATCAAATCAAGGATCCTTCCTTGTTATCACAACAACCTGCTGGATTTTTATTCATAACTCCTGTACAAGCTTTACCCATCTCGGCGACTTACATACGCAAAGCTATTGCAAGTGGGAATTCGCCTATTGGAGCATTACCTCCTACCATCCTTGATTATATTTTGGAACAAAAGTTATATTTATGACACAAGCTAATTTAAATAAAGATCTACAAACTGACCTAATAAGCTTATTGGAAGATCACAAAGCAAAAAATATTATTACCTTAGATGTCAGTAAAATTACCGATATTACTGATTTAATGATCATTTGCACAGGAAACTCTAACCGCCATGTTAAAACTTTGGCGCAATATTTAGTCGCAGCTGCTAAAGCCAAAGGCATGACTATCTATGGCATTGAAGGTGAGAAAGAAGGCGAATGGGTACTAATCGATTTAGTTGATGCAATTATCCATATCATGTTGCCTCAAGAGCGGGAATTTTATAATCTTGAAAAATTATGGAGTCAACCCTAAGAAAAAATGGTCATTAATTTAATTGCTGTAGGATCCCGTTGCAGTCAGTGGGCTGAAACCGGTTTCCAAGATTATCAGAAACGCTTACCTGCAGAATGCAAGCTCAATTTAATTACCATACCACTTAGTAAGCGCGGTAAAAATTCTGAAATTTCTAAACATATTGCTGAAGAAGAAAAAAAAATTTTAGCCGCCATTCCAAAACGATCGCGTATCATTGCTTTAGATGTACAAGGACAAATGTGGAATACGCAACAACTTACCCAATCTTTACAACGATGGCAGTTAGAAAGACAAGATGTCAGTTTATTAATTGGCGGTCCTGACGGTTTAGGTGCCACCTGTACAAAAATTGCTGAGCGTGTTTGGTCACTTTCATCATTAACGCTTCCTCACGCACTGGTTCGAGTTATCGTGGCAGAACAACTGTATCGCGCCTGGAGTTTACTAAGTAATCATCCTTACCACCGAGAATAATTTTACTTTCTAACAAAAAAACATAGTTTATTTTTTTAAATAAAACCAATACAAAGCTTTTTTTATTCTGCATTAAAC
>DAIQAW010000172.1:0-3164 GCA_036781465.1 Candidatus Aquirickettsiella sp. | reverse complement strand
AATAAATCCCAACATAGCTACTATTCAAACGGACATAAACTTAGCTGATGAAATTTATTTGCAACCCTTAAATTTTGATACTGTGAAACGGATTATTATTAAAGAAAAACCTGATGGAATTTTATTGGGTTTTGGTGGCCAAACTGCACTTAATTTGGGCTTAGGTTTAGAAGAGAAAGGGATATTAAAAAAATATAAAGTAGAAGTATTAGGTACTTCCGTTGAATCGATACGCCAAACTGAAGACCGAGATCTTTTTAAAGCGGCTTTAGCAAAGATTGAAATTAAAACTCCACTTAGTTTTGTAGTTAAAACAGTTGCTGAAGCTTTGCAAGCAGCAGAAAAGATCGGTTATCCTATTATGTTGCGTTCAGGTTTTTCTTTAGGGGGGTTAGGTTCTGGAAAAATTACTCATCGAGAGCTACTTGAACAACGAGCCCAGGAAAGCTTAGCTACTGCACCACAAATTTTAATAGAAGAATATTTATTTGGTTGGAAGGAATTTGAGTATGAAATTGTCCGCGATCAAATGGGAAATGGATTAACAATTTGTAATATGGAAAATATGGATGCAATGGGTATTCATACCGGTGAAAGTATTGTTGTAGCGCCAGCACAGACCTTAAGTAATGAGCAACACCAATTATTACGCAATATGGCATTGCGAGTTGCAGAACATTTTAACATTATCGGCGAATGTAATATTCAATTTGCTGTTAACCCTGAAAGTGGTGATTACCGAGTCATAGAGATGAATGCGCGTTTATCGCGTTCCAGTGCATTAGCATCGAAAGCAACGGGGTATCCATTAGCATTTATTGCTGCTAAATTAGCATTGGGTTATCAGCTCTATGAAATTAAAAATAGTGTCACTCAAGTGACGAGCGCATATTTTGAACCTGCATTGGATTATATCGTAGTAAAAATTCCACGTTGGGATACACATAAATTAAAAGCGGCAGAAAGAACGATTGGGACTGAAATGAAAAGTGTGGGAGAAGTGATGGCAATAGGTCGTTCTTTCCCAGAGGCATTGCAAAAAGCAGTGGGGATGTTAAACCAAGGGGCAACTTGTTTAATGGATTATCCAGAAGAAATTGATAATCCACGCAAAGAAATAAAATTTGCTACCGATAGACGTTTATTTGCTTTATATCAGTTTTTTAGAAATGGTGGTTCAGTTAAGCAAGCTGAATGCTTATCACAGATTAATTTTTGGTTTTTGGCACAAATTCATCAATTAACAGAATTAGAAAAGCAATTAAAGCTTCATAAATTGAATAAAACTCTATTAAGTCAATTAAAACAAGCGGGTTTTTCAGATAGTTTTATTGCTAAAACAAAAAATAGGTCCATAAAACAAATTCGAACTTTACGTCTAAAATATGGCATCATACCTTTTGTGAAGCAAATAGATACTTTGGCTGGGGAGTTTGCTGCACAGACAAATTATCTTTATTTAAGTTACCATGCTGTTGAACATGATGTTTCTCCTACTAAACGTCGGCCTATTATTGTGTTGGGTTCTGGGCCTTACTCGATAGGATCATCTGTCGAGTTTGATTGGTGTGCGGTTAATACCGCTCAGACTTTGCGTCGATTAAAAGAAATGGCCATTATTATTAACTCGAATCCTGAAACAGTTTCTACAGATTATGATGAATCAGATCGATTGTATTTCGAACAGCTTACTTTTGAGCGTGTACAAGATATTGTGGATTTTGAATTAGCAAAGGGCATTATTGTTTCAGTTGGAGGTCAGATTGCTAATAATTTAGCTGTTCCTTTAGCGAAAGAAGGTTACCATCTATTGGGTACAGATCCAACGTTTATCGATTATGCTGAAAATCGAGAAAAATTTTCAGCCCTACTAAATACGCTTAATATAGATCAACCTGCTTGGGAAAGAGTCACTAGTTTGAGTAAAGCAAAAACTTTCGCAGCTAAAGTAGGGTATCCAGTATTAATTAGGCCTTCTTATATTTTGTCTGGTTCTGCAATGAATGTGGTTTTTGATCCTGAGTCTTTAGACCAACATTTACAAGCGGCAGTTCATGTTTCGCAAGATTATCCAGTGGTGATATCTAAATTTGTTCAAGAAGCAAAAGAACTAGAAATAGATGGAGTAGCTAAACAGGGCGATATTATCATTGAAGCTATTTCAGAACATATCGAGAATGCAGGTGTCCATTCTGGAGATGCGACAGTTGTGTTACCACCACAGAAATTATATTTAGAAACCATACGCCGTACTAAAAGCATAGCGCGTAAAATTGTAAAGGCTTTACATATCACCGGACCGTTCAATATTCAATTTATTGCTAAAAATAATGATATTCAGGTTATTGAATGTAATTTGCGAGCATCACGTTCTTTTCCGTTTGTTTCTAAAGTAACAGGTCATAATCTTATCCAAATAGCAACTGAAGTAATGTTGAATAAGCACCAAATAAAACATTTTGAAACTTTAGAGCTTGATTATGTTGGTGTCAAAGCAGCGCAATTTTCTTACAGTCGTTTAAAAGGTTCAAATCCTGTAGCTCAAGTTGAAATGGCATCTACTGGTGAAGTGGCTTGTATTGCTGAGGATTTGGTAGAAGCTTTTTATAAAGCATGGCTGGCAACGGATCAAAATATTACAGAAAAAAAATTGTTATTAAGTATTGCAGATAATTATAAGGTTAAGCTTTTACCTTGGATCAAACAACTTGATGATCAAGATTGGCTTATTTATAGCACTGAAGGAACTCACCAGTTTTTATCTCAGCAAGGTATAGCTTCCTACTTTGTTAACAAAACTAGTGAAGCTAAAAAACCAAATATAAGAGATTTAATAACTCAACGTAAGATAGCAGGAATTATTAACATCCCAAGTTCAATGACAGGGTTGCAGCAAACTGACGGATTTTTAATTCGGCGTTTAGCTATTGATCATCATATTCCTTTAATTACAAATGCTCAGAACGCACTGATAATTTTACAATGTTTAGTGAGTTTATGGGGCAAAGAATTGCCTGTAGAATCTTGGCAAAGTTTGGTTATAAAAAAAATTAATAAATGAATAAATGATATTCTTCTCATTTGAATTTTTGCCTGTTTGCCACGTAACCCACGGTCCCTCTTTGTTGGTAATTGCCAAAATATTATTTGCTAGAGTATTAAGT
>DAIQAW010000171.1:0-3166 GCA_036781465.1 Candidatus Aquirickettsiella sp. | reverse complement strand
AGTTTAAGACTAGTAATACGGTTCGCCAGTGTCGTGGGTTTAAAAAATAAATTAAAGAAACAATTAAATACCGAGGAATGTCGATGTTTACTTAGCGTTGCTTTTTCTTCGTCAATAATTTTTCTAATACTCTTCGTCTGAGCGTCAAGCTTACTACTTTTGGAAGTAATCTTAAAAAGAGAGCGCGATTTAGCTTGAGCCAAAGAGGATGAGTAACCCGCTAATTTTTTACTGTATTCTTCGAGTTTGGCTATTAAATTTTTCGTATTTTCATTTTGTAAGATGTTAATCATCCCTTCAGAAACTACATTTTCGCTCTTTTCTTTAACTGTCGGAGAATATCCGCTGGCTTGTGCTGTTCTGTTATCTACTAGCACAGTTGGACTGCCCCCACTTCTCTCTATTATATCTGGCATCTGCATTCCAACTTTATTAGGTGTGCTGGATTTATTTATTCCATCTTCATGCAGGCTACTTTCACTCAGTTCTGAAGGCATTTCTGGAAAAGGGAAATCTGGAAAAATATTCTTCCAAGTGCACTTTACCTGATCGACAAAAAATTTAAATTTTTCAACTCCAGTTTCTTCCCATTTCATATTGACTTCTTTATGAAATTTTATAACTCGATCTCGATAATGTGTACCACATTGTGTAAATCTTGCTGAATGCTTTGCTTCTTCATCATTTGCATCCACATTAGCTAAATTTTTATGGCACGCCATAGAAAGCATTGCTATGAAATTATCCTTTGCTCTTTCAATATATTCTAAGCCATTTTTTAGCTCACGTTGACACTCCATTATAACAAACATTTTCACTACTTTATCAAAATTTTCTGAGTTAGAATAACGCTTCTTTAGTTTTTCAGTCTGCTTCTTAATAGTGTCCTGGACTAACTTTTGATCCCATCGCTCATATTTTTGATATTCCTTTTCAATAAGCGACCAATTCAAAATATCCTGATGAGTTCCCACCTGGCCGTTTCGACCTTGACGACCTCGCTCCTGCTTAGTAATTCGTTTTGCTGCTAAATAAGTCCGAATAACTTTTAAACCTTTATCAGTTTTTGGTTTAATATCCGTCCCACGACCCATACGAGCACTGAATGTTACTGAACCCATGCGACCCGCTTCATCTAACAAATCAGATTCTTTTTTATTCTGTGAATTTAGATCTAGGCGAATTTTAGCAATAACATCATTCTTAGTGTTATCTTGTGCTAGCGTTTGAACTACTTTTTCATGAATCTTACTGGCTTCCGCATCATCTTGACAAACAATCAATAGAGGTTGCTCGCGAGACGTTGTAATAGCTTCACAAATAGCCTGTATCTGTTGTGTTTCATCGTTTGCGAAAATAGTCGGTAATGACTGAGATCGAGAAATCTTATCTGGGGGAATTTTAATAATCCGGGCCAAACTATAATTTGTCTTAAGATAGTCCCGTTCCTTCTTATCACCCGCTGTCCCAGTAAAGCCTTCTATCTTAGCATAATGCTGGGCTAATACTTGCCGTACATTCTGTGAAACAGCCAGCTGAGTTTCAGAAGCGATAGGAAAATTAGGCACATCTCCAAGAAGCAAGGCCTCCTTGTTCAAGCGTAAATGTAAAAACTGATGCACGCCATCACTATAAATAGCTCCTTTTTGTACCTGATTATTAATCAAGATAGTCGCAACACGTTCGGTAACCATCTTGCCATGCAACTCTTTATTATTCGTGGTAATACAAAAATCAATATCTTTTTTCAAGTAAGTAGCTTGGGCTGCCGCACAGAGTAGAGCTTTTAATTTAAGATAAGTTTCCTGTGTAGGTTCTTTTAAATGATATAATGTTACAAAGTTAGACTGTTTCGGACTATGAGGATAGGCAGCCATTATTTTCTGAATCAATGGTTTGAGATGTTTGTTTCGACTAATGCCTTCTTTAAGCTGCTTTTCGTGCTCATCAAAAAAATCGGAAACAATCTGATAAACCCACGTTTCCTCACCATTATTATTAATACTAAAATTAAATTGAGTTTTTTCATCCAACAGAATATGATCGGCTTCATCTAACAATGCAATACGTTCATTCGATTTTGGGTAAATTGCGTTATAAATAGGCGCATTTTTCTCCCATTCACATCGCGCTCGAAACAAGCTTAAACCACCTATCGTAGCATAGTTAATACTACCAAACTTTCTTACTTTTGCTAAATAATCTGTAGGTTTAGAATATTGATTAACATAGTTACTACGTAGTCCCAACGCTTCAAATACCATTGAAAACTCTAATTGATCGCGTTGTACAAGATCTTCCTTCGAACTTAATATATCGACTGTTTGGCCACTCAATGCTAAAAAGGCCGCGCGCATCGCCATTAAAATACTCTTACCCTCACCTGTTTTCACTTGATAAAGCTGATTATGATTTTTATTACTTGTTGCACTATCAAGACAAACTAATAACTGCGTACAGTTCAACCATTTACTCGTTTTTCGAAAAAGTATTTCGCGCATAACAGCAAGCAAATGCGCTTTATTTTCTTTGTTTTCAGGATTATCTTGCAATTCCTTCGCCAAGCAATTTTCACCATATCTCCAGATAAGTTTATGTAAATCTTCAAGTGATAAGCTATCTAAAGTCTTGTCCTTGCTAAATTTTTCCGTCTCGTTAAACAAGCTTAATAACTCTTGTTGTCGTTCCTCATCGAAACCATTTCCTCCTTTATATTTAAAATTAGCCAGCATAGAGTTAATTTTTTTCTTATCCACACGATAAAATCGCTTATGTTTTTCGCCAATTTCAAATTCATGAATAATATTATCCGTTGGTTCACTATTCAGTAAAAATTGATAAAATTCAGAGGAACGATGAGCATGATCAATGACATATTTTCCAAGTTTTTTAATTGTTGCAGCATCCATTTGGCATAATTGTTTGTTTAATCGATTACATGTTCCCAGCGGACTTAAAGCCAATTGAATTGTCCACATGGCTAGGTAGCGATTTACCTCCTCTATCGTGCTAGTAGGGCTAGTAGGTATTGTCTGCAGGATAGGATGTTCTACCCAAAACTTTATAGGATCCTCTTCCAATAAGCTTTTTTCGTATAAATGATGTAAACTATCTTGGTAAGCAGAAGTTATTTTTTTGTACCATACCCATTCATTCGACCCGTGTC
>DAIQAW010000170.1:0-3194 GCA_036781465.1 Candidatus Aquirickettsiella sp. | reverse complement strand
TTTTCTATTTATCAGTCTATTTTTTTTCATGATTGCAAGTCCTTTTGAAAATAAATTATTAATATCCTCAATTCGACCATCTGAATTGGCTTCCTTGCAACGTGGGGCAAAATATTTTATGAATTATTGCTCAGGGTGTCATTCACTACAATATATGCGTTATAATCGACTTGGAGTTGATCTGAAAATTGACGATAAATTTAACTCAGCCACCCAACCACGATTAAAAGAAAATCTTATTTTTACTCAGGCTAAAACTAGCGATACAATAAAATCAAACTTACATAAAAAAGAAAGTTTATTATGGTTTGGAAAGCTCCCTCCAGACCTTTCGTTGAGTATTCGAGCAAGAAGCGCTGATTGGGTGTATAATTACTTACTTAGCTTTTATTTGGATGATACAAGGCCTTTTGGAGTTAACAATAGTTTCATTAAAAACACCGCAATGCCGGATCCATTAGCGACAATACGTATGGATACCAATGCTTATCATAACGTAAATAATAATACTAACGATCGGTTATCCCTAAAAATTAGTAATCATGCAATATATTCACATTCCAATAAAAAAAGATCAAAAGTCCCTACATTAGAAGAAGTAGTTACTGATTTAGTTAATTTTTTAGCTTATATAGCTGAGCCTACAAAAAATAATCGTCAATCATTAGGTAAAAAAGTATGCGGATTCTTGGTATTATTAACCTTTTTTGTTTCTATTTTAAAAAAGCAAATTTGGGGAAATATAGAAAAATAAACATTTTTCATAATTTATGAAAAATGTTTTAAATTATTAATATGGAGAACCTTTTATATGGCACAACCTGCCGGTAAACGTTCAACTATGAGTTTATATGCAAATATCAATGATCCTTATAGCCATAGGGTACGTATTGTTTTGGCTGAAAAAGGAATTAGTGCAGAAATTATAGAAGTATCACCTACAGACTTACCTGAGGGTTTGTTACAACACAATCCCTATGGCACTGTACCTACTATTATTGATCGAGATCTCGTTCTTTATGAAACAAATATTATCACCGAATACTTAGATGAGCGCTTTCCACATCCTCCGTTGTTACCGGTTTATCCTGTGGCTCGCGCAAAGAGTCGACAAATGATCTATCGAATTGAACGAGATTGGTATCCTTTATTACAACAAATTGAAAACACATTAAATAATGCTAAAGTAACCAAACCTACAGAGTCTATGCATGCGGCTCAAAAGAAATTAGAAAGTAGTTTAGCTAGTCTGGCCCCAATATTTGCTGGTAAATCATTTTTCTTGAGTGATGAATTCACTTTAGTAGATTGTTGCATGGCGCCATTATTATGGCGTTTACACCGTTTAGATATTAAACTAGCGCCTATGCCAAATGCTATCAAAGAATATGAAGAGCGGTTATTTAAACGCCCCTCATTTAAAGCTACTTTAAATGAGGTCGAATTTGGAGTAAAAATTTAAAATGATGACCTCAAATCGTTCCTATTTATTGCGTGCATTTTACGATTGGATTATCGATAATCAACTAACACCGTATATTCTTTTAGATACAGAATTGCCGCATGTAGAAGTCCCAAAACAATGTATTAAAGATGGAAAAATTACTTTAAATATTTCTACTGATGCCATATTAAATTTAAAAATAGATACGCAAGCTATACAATTTGAAGCAAGTTTTAATGGTCAATCGATGCTTATTTACGCGCCTATTCAAGCTGTATTAGCCATCTATGCACGAGAAAATGGTCAAGGAATGGTATTTACACAGGAAGAAAGTGGCGATGAGGGTGGAAATCCTACTCCCCCTAGAGTGCGACCAGGAACAAAACCCAAGCTTTCTATTGTTAAATAGCATGTCATCATCAATCATAATTGGTTGGAGAGAGTGGGTATCTTTACCTGAATTAGGAATTCCTCGTTTGAAAACCAAGGTAGATACAGGCGCACGAACCTCAGCTTTACATGCTTGTTGTGTAGAAATTATTGAAAAAGCCCGTCATCAAAAACAAGTATGTTTTATCATACATCCGCAACCAAAACGTTTTCCGGAAAAATCTATTAAATGTATTGCTGATTTAATCGATATACGTGAAATTACCGATTCTGGTGGTCATAAGGAAAATCGATGTGTTATTCAGACCTCTGTGGTTCTCGGCACACTAAACTGGCCTATCGAAATTACTTTGACAAGTAGAGACAATATGCGTTTTAGGATGCTACTAGGTCGAACGGCTTTAGAACAACGTTTTCTCGTTGATCCCACACATTCTTATTTATACAGCAAAAAAACTATAATCCCATGAAAATTGCAATTTTATCTCGCCGTCCAAAACTTTATTCTACACGCCGTTTAGAAGAAGAAGCTAAGAAAAGAGGACATCAGGTTAAAATTATTGATACGCTGAGATGTTACATGAACATCACCACACAAAATCCATATATACATTATAAAGGTAAGATTCTTGATAAGTTCGATGCAATAATTCCAAGAATTGGAGCTTCAATCACCTTTTATGGTGCTGCATTGGTCAGACAATTTGAAATGATGGGTGTATTTGTTGCGAATAATTCAATTTCTATTACCAGAGCTCAAGATAAACTTCGTTCCTTACAAATTTTGTCTCGAAAAGGAGTAGGTTTACCTATTACGGGTTTCGCTTATTCTCCTGATGACATTCAAGATCTAATCAGCATGGTAGGTGGACCCCCTTTAGTCATTAAGATTTTAGAAGGAACACAAGGTATTGGAGTGGTACTCGCTGAAACTCAGCAAGCGGCTATTAGTGTTATTGAAGCTTTTTTAGATTTACAAGCCCATATAATGGTTCAAGAATATATCAAAGAGGCTAAAGCTGCAGATATTCGTTGCTTTGTAGTTAATGGCAAGGTCATTGCAGCTATGGAGCGGCAAGCAAAACTAGGTGAATTTCGTTCCAATATCCATCGTGGGGGAACTACACGACTTGCTAAATTAACCGCTGAAGAACGAGAAACAGCGGTTCGAGCTGCTAAAGTTATTGGTCTCAATATTGCTGGAGTTGATCTGTTACGCTCAAACAGAGGCCCTTTAGTAATGGAAGTAAATTCGTCCCCTGGTTTAGAGGGAATAGAAAAATCCACACAAAAAAATGTTGCTGAAATCATTATTAAATCTATAGAAAAAAGATCCAATAAACATTAATCAATATAAAGC
>DAIQAW010000169.1:0-3207 GCA_036781465.1 Candidatus Aquirickettsiella sp. | reverse complement strand
AACTAAAAATAAGGATAATTGAAAATGGTTAAAATAAAAAATTCGCTCTACTTGAATAATGATGGCAGTATTAATTTAGAAACATGGCTACATCATGCTGCAATGCAACGTAGTCAAGAAGATTTCAAATTGATTCGACAAGCTTCTATTTTAAGTCAAATTGTAGGCGAATCAAAAACAACACCTACTCATGTCTCTTGCTTACAACAAGGCCTCACTATGGCCGAAATTCTGTTAGATTTACATTTAGATAAAGAAACTATTGCGGCTTCTTTAATTTATAGTTGCGTAAATTATGCTGAGCTGTGTTTAGAAACGGTTTATGAACATTTGGGACCCAATGTGGCTAAAATAATCGAAGGCGCTAAACAAATGAACGCCATTCGTATTGCCAATACAGCTACTAATCTTCATCAAGCGCAATTAGAAAATATCCGAAAAATGTTACTTGCAATGGTAGAAGACATGCGAGTTGTTCTTATTAAACTCGCAGAACGTACCGCCACTATGCGCACGTTGGATATGCTAGATCGCAAAGCAAGCCAAATCTATGCACGGGAAACACTTGATATTTATGCTTCATTAGCTAATCGTCTTGGTGTAGGTCAACTTCAATGGGAGCTAGAAGATTTATCTTTACATTATCTAGAACCTAAAATATACGCACAAATTGCACAACTTCTTCAAGAACGATTAATTGATCGAGAATCTTATGTACAAATTATTTTAACTCAATTACGAAAGATTTTAGGTAATGCTGAGTTACATAACTTTGAAGTATATGGACGTGTAAAACATATCCATAGTATTTACAGAAAGATGCAACAAAAAAAATTAAAATTTGAAGAACTCTATGACCTCAATGCTATTCGCATTTTAGTCAATACAGTTAAAGATTGTTACAATGTTTTAAGTATCATTCATAGTTTATGGTCGCCTGTATCAGGACAATTTGATGATTATATTGCAACACCAAAATCTAATGGTTATCGTTCTATTCATACAGCGGTTTTAGGTCCTGGCCAAAAGATACTTGAAATTCAAATTCGTACCCATCAAATGCACCAGGAATCTGAGCATGGTCTAGCTGCCCATTGGCAATATAAAGAAACTACTCAACAACAGAAAGAAAGTTATCAAACAAAAATCGCCTGGCTTCGACAAGTATTAGAATGGCAAAAAGAATTAGTAAAACGTGGCAAGGCTACCGTACCAGGTCTTACAACGGTTTTAGATGATCGAGTATATGTTTTTACCCCTAACGGAGATATCCTTGATCTGCCTAAAGGTTCTACACCTTTGGATTTTGCTTATCATATTCACAGTGAAGTCGGACATCGTTGCCGAGGAGCAAAAATTAACGGTGCTATTGTCCCATTAACTTACCAACTAAAAATTGGTGAGCAAATCGAAATTCTTACTGCAAAACAAGGGAATCCGAGTCTAGACTGGCTAAACCCAAATTTAGGATATTTATACACTGCTCGTGCTAAAGCAAAAGCCCATCATTGGTTTAAAACACAAGATTATGAAAAACATTTACTCCATGGTGAAGATTTATTTAATAAAGAAATTCAACGCTTAGGATTACCAACTCTCGATCCTGAGAAGTTAGCTCACAAACTTCATTTTAAGACCAAAAAAGAAATGATTGCCGCATTAGGCAGCGGGGATTTGCGACCTGCTCAACTTTTAAATGCGATTCAATCACAAGAAAAACAATTAGTATCTAGCTTGGTCCAACCCGAAATTTTGTTAGGTAAACCTCGTAGCAGCCTACCAGAAGGAATTAGCATAGCCGGTGTTACCGATTTGTTAACGCAGACCGCCGGTTGTTGCAAACCTGTTCCAGGCGATCCTATCCGCGGCTTCATCACACAAAGTCGCGGAATTGTGTTACATCGTGATGATTGTATGCATTTACTCAACCTTGAACCTGAAAAACAAAACCGCTTAGTAGATGCTGATTGGGGACAAGGTGTTAGCCAAGTGTATCCAGTTGACGTTTGCGTAGAAGCCTACAATCGACCCGGTTTACTTCGTGATGTATCTACACTCATTGCTAATGAAAAATTAAATTTGGTTGCACTAACATTAGCTAGTGATAAACCCGATCCAAAGGCTTATATTAAATTAACTATCGAAATATCCAGTCTACTCTCACTAGGCAAAGTCTTAGATCGTATCAAACAAGTGCCCAATGTTATTGACGTAAGAAGACAGATCATTAGTTAACTTACAAATATTCGATAGATGATATACTTACGGCAATGGAATTTTTGGCAAGCCCATGAAGATGAACAACCGGAAAGTATATATACACATAAGGATTGCGAGTTGAGCGTTAACATAGACAAAACTCAAGTGTGAAAAATATATATGTCTAAAGAAACAATTTATAGCATCTCTGAACTTAATCAAATGGTTCAAGACCTATTGGAAGATGCTTTTTTACCTATTTGGGTAGAAGGTGAAATTTCTAATTTTGCAAATCCTAGTTCTGGGCATTGGTATTTTTCTTTAAAAGACGAAAATGCTCAAGTACGCTGTGCGCTTTTTAATGCTCGGCATCGTTATGAAAATAACCAACCGAAAAATGGCATGCAAATCTTAGCTCGTGCCAAAATTTCTTTATATCCCATGCGTGGAGAGTTTCAATTAATCATCGATCAATTTGAATCTGCAGGTGAAGGTGCTTTACGTAGAGCATTTGAAAAATTAAAAAATCAACTAGCAGAAGAAGGTTTATTTGAGCCAAAACACAAAAAACTTATACCGCTGTTCCCCAATACAATAGGCATAATTAGTTCAGAAACAGGCGCAGCACTGCGAGATATTTGCATCGTTCTTAAATTACGCTTTCCTGCTATTAGCATTATTGTATATCCTTCTTTAGTTCAAGGAAAAACTGCCTCGGCACAAATTGTTCAGCAAATACAAACTGCAAATCAACGCAAAGAATGTGATATTTTAATTTTAGCGCGAGGAGGCGGGTCGCTAGAAGACTTATGGCCTTTTAATGAGGAAAACCTAGCCAGAGCAATTTTTAAAAGTGATTTACCCATTATTAGCGCAATTGGACATGAAACAGATTTTACCATTGCCGATTTTGTTGCAGACAAACGCGCTGCTACTCCCACTATGGCAGCACAATTAGCGAGTCCCGATGGACGTGAATACCAACATCAATTAGACAAAACCTATCAG
>DAIQAW010000168.1:0-3216 GCA_036781465.1 Candidatus Aquirickettsiella sp. | reverse complement strand
ACTCATTAAAAATTCTTCCGATTTAAGCGAAGTTTTAGAAAAGCTTACTCCAGAGAAATACAAAGTTTTTAAAATGCGACAGCAGATTTCAGCTGAATCCGCTTTAAACGCTATTCAAATTAAAAATGAGCAATTAAATAAAGGTTTCACTCGTTTATTTTTTAAAAGCATTAGTCAAAAAAAGCATGAGATTCTTTCTGAGATTCACAAAAAAGCGGAAACTATTATTTCCAATGAGAACAAATCTGCAAATAGTGATCAGTTTAATGAAATTAAACAAATGCTTGAAAAGGATAAAAATACTTTAAACACACATCGAGGGTTTTTTAAATTTAACCCAACTACCAGTGATCAAATTGCAGATGAATTAGTTAATTGTTTAGAGCGGCTAATAGTAATGAAGAAATAACCACTAGATATATGTCAGGTTGTGGCAATTAAAGCAATAATGTTTTTTTATCCTCAGTAGCTACATTATAGATAACAAAAGTTGCTTTATAGAAACAATACAAGCTATTAGCCAATCCAGATCGGTTCTGGAAATACATCGCGGTTGGAAACAGGTTTTTGCTGATCTTGCCAGGGTTCTGCTGTCATTTACACCAATTTGGATAGCCTATTATTTAGCTATGGGGAAATTTTGTTTGTTTACCACAAAAACTGATTCTGCGCAGAAACTGGATAGGCTGCAGCGAGATCTGGAGCAGGGCAGGTTCAATTTGTAAGGAAACCAGGACAAATGCACCTTCATTAGCGAGTTAAATCGCGTTAGCAACCCATGGACCAGCTACTGATTGGATAGAACAAAAATTGAATAATGACCGATAATTTGCATTATATGGATAAAAGACTAGACTTGAGTATGAAAGTTCCGTTGGATTGCGCTTGAAGTTTGATCCTAGAAGGTTGGAGATAGTCTTGATGCATGGTGTGCATACCTACTTTAAGTAGGAAGCCTAAAGTGCTTCACAAATCGCCATCGTAGCGTTGTCGCTTTCAAGTAGATTAAGACACTAGCGGAACTTTTTTCTATTTTTCTTTTAAAAAACCTTCGTCTTTTATTTATTTCTGTGTTGGATCACTTTTTTCGTTGCTCATGTACTTTCTAGTACACTCCGCGACTCAAAAAGTAATCCGCCTTGAACTAAAATAAAATACTTGGTTTCTAAGTTCTGTTCTAAGACTTTCGTCTTTTTATCCTATTTCTGCGTTGGATTGTTTTTTTCAGCCTATTTTGGAGTGTTGTAATTAGTAACCCAGCGAACGCCCCCCATCGACAGCGATAATTTGACCGGTGATAAAGTCAGCATAGTTAATTAAAAAAACCGCTGTCTTAGCAATGTCTTGAGGTGTTCCGGCGCGCTTCAAGGCGTTGCGGGCGATGATTTTTTCGCGTAAAGCTTCATTAAATTCCGTTTCATCATCTGGCCACAATACAATACCTGGAGCAATGGCATTAACGCGAATCTCAGGCCCTAATTCTTTGGCTAAGCTCTTGGTGAGCATCACTAATCCGGCTTTAGCAATACAGTAGACAGAATAATTCTTGAGTGGACGTCGTGCTTGAATATCAACGAGATTGATAATACAACCTTTTTGCTGTTTGAGATGGGGAGCAGCAAGCTGGGATAAAAAAAACGGAGCTTTTAAATTGCTTGCTATCAATTCTTCCCATTCTTTAGGTGTTACCTTGGCTAAAGGTACTGGATAAAAGCTGGAAGCATTATTGATTAAAACATCGAGTTGACCCCATTCTTCAAGCACCTGCGCAATTAATCCTTCTAATTTGTCGGTATCGCATAAGTCAGCCTTGAATGCGATAGCCGAATTTTTGCGTTGTTGATTAAAATTTGCACATAAGGTAGAAGCATGTTGGGCAGACTCTCGATAATGTATTGCTAAGCGCATACCTTGTTGATGACAATGTTGGGCAATAGTTGCTCCGACGCGTTTTGCGGCGCCAGTTATTAGCACTACCTTCTTGTTTGCTATAGAATCATCTAGCATGTTTTACCTTAAATAGTTAGAGTAACAATGATAAAAATACCGCTAGGTCTACCTGTTCCGACGGATGCGTTGCAAGCACAAAGCGCCACATTGTGTCAGTTGATTAGCGACGAAATACGGCATGCGCCATTAGCCTCCATTAGTTTCGCACGATTTATGGAGTTGGCATTATACGAGCCAAAATTGGGATATTATACAGCGGCTTTAAATAAATTTGGGAAAATGGGCGATTTTACTACTGCGCCTGAGATTTCTCCTTTGTTTGCACGCTGTATCGGTCGACAGTATCAACAAGTTTTGGCAAGTTTAGGTCAGGCAGATATTTTAGAAATAGGAGCGGGCACTGGCCAATTAGCTATCGATTTATTGTTGTTCTTAGAACAAGAACAAAGCTTGCCTTGTACTTATAAGATTTTCGAAATTAGTCCAACACTTAGTAAGCGTCAGCAAGAACGCTTGCAGCAATATATTCCTCATTTATTCTCGTTAGTAGAATGGTTAGATGAATGGCCTGCGGTGCCCATTCAAGGTGTAATTTTGGCTAATGAAGTGGTGGATGCATTACCGGTACATCAATACGCATGGACTGAAGATTGTATTCAAGAGGTGCGAGTTACTTATGAAAGCGATCAATTTATTTATCATCTAGCTCCAGTGGATGATTTGCTAATGAATCAATTAACTCAGTTGCAAGCAAACTATTTTCCAGAGATAAAAACCTATCAATCTGAAATGTGTAGGCGACTCCCAGATTGGGTGGACAAGCTTAGTGGTACTTTAGAGCAGGGGTTGGTGTTAATTATCGACTATGGTTTTCCAGCACAAGAATATTATCACCCGGATAGAATGAACGGTACACTTCTGTGTTATTACCAACATCGCGCTCATGCTGATCCTTTAAGTCTAGTGGGTTTACAGGATATCACAGCCTCGGTGAATTTTAGTAGCTTGGCACAAGCAGCACTTCAATCAGGTTTGAAAGTGGCAGGCTTCACCTCACAAGCTGCGTTTTTACTTAACAATGATTTGTTACCTTTAGCAGAAAAATGTTATGATGAGATGTCCTCGATGGATGCCAACCGACAGGTGCATTTACTAACATCACCGAGTGAAATGGGAGAGCTTATTAAAGTGATGGGCTTGACCCGAAACTGTGAGTTTTTCCCATTTAATGGATTTAAATTATATGATAAACGGATGCGCTTATAG
>DAIQAW010000167.1:0-3224 GCA_036781465.1 Candidatus Aquirickettsiella sp. | reverse complement strand
TATATTAACACCAAATTAAATTTTTTAAAAAATATTTTTTCTTAATAAAATAAAAGCGTTAAATTTTATTATTCGACTAATTTTAAAGGTTCTGAATAGCGTAAGGGGGTAGGACTTAATTGAGTTTCAGAGTAAACTATGACTCTTTAATTTTTGCTTATTATTATGAAATTGCTAAATTTTGAAGTTGGTATTGATCAACCTTTATTTGTTATGGCGGGGCCTTGTGTTGTGGAAAGCGAACAACTGGCTATGGATACGGCAGGGCGCCTGAAAGAAATCACCCATAAATTGAATATACCGTTTATTTATAAATCTTCCTTTGACAAAGCAAATCGCTCGTCGGCTAAGAGTTTTCGCGGTTTGGGCTTAGAAGAAGGCTTGCGCATTTTAGCTAAAGTTAAAAAGGAATTGGGTGTTGCTATAGTTACTGATGTTCATGAAGATACGCCTCTGAATGAGGTGGCGAGTGTGGTGGATATTTTACAAACGCCCGCATTTTTATGCCGACAGACTAATTTTATCCAAAAAGTTGCTCGGCAAGGTTTACCGGTTAACATTAAGAAAGGTCAGTTTCTTTCTCCGTGGGATATGCAATACGTAGTCGAGAAAGCACATCAAGTAGGGAATAAAAAGATCATGGTCTGTGAACGTGGCGTGACATTCGGATATAATAATTTGGTTTCCGATATGCGTTCATTGGCTATCATGCGCGCAACCCAATCTCCGGTGGTATTTGATGCGACACACTCCGTACAATTGCCAGGTGGTCAAGGTGAAGCATCGGGAGGACAACGAGAGTTTATCCCCGTATTGGCGCGTGCAGCGGTAGCGGCAGGGATCGCGGGTCTTTTTATGGAAACTCATCCTAATCCAGAACGAGCATTAAGCGATGGGCCAAATTCTTGGCCATTAGAAAAAATAGCTGAACTGTTAGCAAGCTTACAAGAGATAGATAAAACGGTAAAAAAAACCAACTTAATAGAAACAACACTATAGGTAAGAACATATGCTAAAAATTGCTGAGATTAATGCGTATGAAATTTTAGATTCAAGAGCTAACCCTACTATTGCCGTTGAAGTTATCTTAAATTCAGGTTTGAAAGCAGATGCGAGTGTCCCTTCCGGTGCATCAACGGGTTCAAAAGAAGCATTAGAATTAAGAGATACGGAAAGGCGGGATCGTTATCAAGGTAAAGGTGTTTTATTAGCCATCCAAAATATTCTAGGGCCTATCCGAAAAAACTTAATTGGAAAAGATATTACCGATCAAAAAGCATTAGATTATTTAATGAAAGAATTGGATGGAACGGATAATAAAGAAAAATTAGGTGCGAATGCTATTTTGGGAGTTTCCTTAAGTTTACTGAAAGCGGCTGCTTTAGCGAAAGGACAAGCGTTGTATGTGCATATTGCTGAGCTTATGGGTCAAGGAGATAAACAGTATTTAATGCCAGTGCCGCAGATGAATATTATTAATGGTGGTATGCATGCGGATAATCCATTAGCCATCCAAGAATTTATGATTTTACCTCTAGGCGCGCCTACGTTTAGTGAGGCCTTGCGTTGGGGTGTTGAGACTTTTCATTGTTTAAAATCCTATCTAAAAAAGCAAGGGTTCAATATTAATGTAGGCGATGAAGGAGGTTTTGCACCTAATTTTCAATCGCACCAAGAGGCTATTGAAAATATTTTAGTGGCTATTGAACGAGCTGGATATAAACCAGGTAAGGACATTTATCTAGGTTTAGATGCCGCAAGTAATGAATTTTATCATCAAGGTAAATATTGTTTAGAAAATAAAGAATTAAATGTCGAGCAATGGATTACCTATTTGGAGCATTTAGTCCAACAATATCCTATTATTAGCATAGAAGATGGTATGGCTGAATCAGATGAACAAGGTTGGATACAATTAACACAACGATTAGGTAAAGAAATACAACTGGTCGGAGATGATTTATTTGTGACTAATCCCGTTTTATTCCAACAGGGAATAGCTAAAAATTTAGCTAATACGATTCTTATTAAATTGAATCAGATTGGCACGGTTAGTGAAACCTTAGAAGTAATTTCCTTAGCAAAACAAGCCCACTATGCAGCGATTATTTCTCATCGTTCAGGTGAGACCGAAGATACCAGTATAGCTGATTTAGCAGTGGGTACTGGGGTTGGTCAGATAAAAACAGGTTCTGTCTGTCGGACAGATCGTACTGCTAAATACAATCGTTTATTACGGATTGAAGCAGAGCTCGCAAGGGAAAATAAGGTAAATTATGCTGGTAAGTCTGTTTTTTCACGCTTTTTAAATGATTAATTCGATGAAACCTTTTATAGTTATTTTGACGGTACTTTTCTTAAGCTTGCAATATAAGCTATGGTTTGTACAAGATGGTGTATGGCGCGTACATCAACTTAAAAAACAAATTGCTCAGCAATTAAAGGAAAACACACAACTCAGTCAACGTAATACGTCTATGGTAGCTGAAATTAAGGATCTAAAGTCAGGTAAAGTCGCATTGGAAGCGCATGCACGTAATGATCTTAATATGGTAAAACCTAATGAGTTATTTTATATGCTAGTTGATAAGCCAAAAAGAAAAAACAAATAAACTTCCTATTAAAATTTAACGGGTTTCCAGACTCGAATAATGGGTGCTAAGGAAATTACTTTCATATTGCGTAAGGGAGGGAACTCAAGGGAAGTATCCGAATTAATAACGTACAGATCATAACTATTAGCAACATGAGCTATTTTTACACGTCTAATTAATAATTCTCTTCCTTCAAGTTCGACGATACAATCTGCACCGTGTCCCAACTCCATATTTTTATCTATTAACTTTTTTCCTGCCACCAGATCACCAGGACTATAAAGTGGTTTCATACTTTCATTCTCAATAAGATATATCAGATGTTCAGGATAATTTTTTCTAAAAAGTGCTAATTCTTCCTTAATTTCATTATTTTCTAAAGGATAATCGGATCTTTTCTCATTAATAGAAATCCTGGATAATGGTTCAAGATTTTTATAATTTAATTTAGACAACTTACTTGAATCAGTTACTTTGGGTGGTTCACCATACCCTGTCATTAACCAAATGACCGAACATTCTATCCCTTCTTCACGCATAGCCTTGCTGACTTTTTGCGCACCACGTTCAGTGACACTACTATATCCTTGTTCCCAATAATTAATCGTGGTTAAGCCTAGATTACAATGT
>DAIQAW010000166.1:0-3229 GCA_036781465.1 Candidatus Aquirickettsiella sp. | reverse complement strand
ATATATAGCATTATTAATGTTGGCACCCATTCATATCAGACCTGATGCTAAAGAGTTGGAAAATATAATGAAAAACATTAGCTTTGTTATTCATGGGGAGTCAGAAATATTTTATTCGCAACATTTAATAAAAAATAATAATTCTCCAACTCTCTTTCTACCACAATCAAACGGCTACATCGTTGTTTCTAAATCGGCGGATCCAAATCATAAGTGCAACGCCTTTTCTTAACTATCTATTGATGGCCGTACGTCAATAAAACGGCGGTTTTTTATTGCTCCTTGCCTTTTAGGACTTCCATAGCGCTTACGATATTTTTTGCTTTGATGACGTAAATGTTTATATAAGCTACCGCCCTTTTGCTTGTCTTTCAAAATATATTGATAAATACATTCATGACTGATTGAAAACAAATTGTGACGTTTTGCATAACCACTAATTTGCTCAGGACTCCATTGGAACTGAATTTTTTCATCAACAAATTTTTCAACGTCTTTAGTTAATTTAATATGTTTAGGTTTATTCTTATGTCTTTCATCGGCATAAGTCTGAGCATAGTGCATTTTATATTGCCAACAACCCCATTGGGTACGCATAAGCCGTGTGTTACGTTTAAATTCTCGACTAATCGTTGATTTATGGACTCCTATTTCTTTTGCTATTTCCGTTTGATTCTAACCCGATTTCCATAACCCATAAATTTGACATCGTTTCCTAAAATCAAGTTGTTTATATTTCTTCGTGCAGCAATCTTTTATTATTTAAATAAACAATATTTTATATAATTTTATTGTCTATTATTTGTAAATAAGTTGCTCTTATAACTTGAATTCACCATCAACGAAAAGATCTCCATAATATTTATTTTAAGATAAAAAATGTCGTTTATGTTTGCGCCGATTTATATATACTTGCCGTAGAGAGATAGCAGCTAATATAATAAAAATCACTAATGTCCATCCTGGGATAGTTAAATTTAAAAAACGCCAAGTTCCACTACCGCAATTACTTGTTCCTTGAAAAAATAATTCAATAATTTTATGGAAATAGATAGAGGTGCTATATTGGGCTATGGCTGCCTGGCAACTAACTAACTGATCTGATGGAAAATGCTCTAACCATAATTGGCGACTCGCTACCACCGAACCCACTACAGCAAATAAGAAAGTTAAGGTATGTAGAAAACAGCGTGTTACTGCTTCAAAATTAAACAAGGCGCCCATTAAAAAAAACAGTCCTAACAAGGTAATAATGAACCGTTGTATGATGCAAAGCGGACAGGGAATAATCTCGACTTTATATTGCAAAAATACCGCAATCGCTAAAACTAAGACACAAAGAAAAAATGTCAATAAATCGATCCAGCGAGTAACGGGTAAATACATATTGGGAATCCCTACCTTTAGATTAAGGCTTGCTGTAAACTACTATACATTATAGTTGGGGATTCTAGTATGCCACAAAATGTAACGCAAAAATTAATTAACTTACATAAAATCGAAGGTGAACTACACCCAGGCACAGAAATTGGCTTAAAAATTGATCAAACATTATGCCAAGATGCCACTGGTACGATGGTGATGCTGGAATGTGAAGCAATGGGACTAAATCAGACTAAAGCTGAAGTCTCAGTGCAATACATTGATCATAACATTCTACAAACAGATTTCAAAAATGCAGATGACCATTTATTTTTACTTAGCGCTTGTAAAAAATTCGGTCTTTACTATAGTGGGCCAGGTAATGGCGTAAGTCATCCTGTACATATGGAACGCTTTGGAAAACCGGGAAAAACTTTATTGGGTTCAGATAGTCATACCTGTGCAGCAGGATCGATGGGCATGTTAGCCATTGGAGCAGGTGGCTTAGAAGTTGCCATGGCCATTGCTGGACATCCCTTTCATTTCAACATGCCGAAAGTTTGGGGGGTAAAATTAACCAATTCATTACCGGATTGGGTCAGCGCAAAAGATATCATTCTAGAATTATTACGTCGTCATGATGTTGATGGTGGAATTGGGAAAGTTATTGAATACTATGGACCGGGATTGCAGCACTTATCTGCAATGGATCGTCATGTCATTGCTAACATGGGCGCAGAATTAGGTGCAACCACAAGTGTATTTCCCTCTGATGCGATAACACGAGAGTTCCTGAAATCACAACAACGTGAATCTGACTGGCAAGAAATTATTGCTGACCATAATGCAACTTACGATGAACAGGATGAAATTGACCTTGCCAAACTTGAGCCTTTAATTGCATTACCTTCTAGTCCAGGAAAAGTAGTTCCAATCCAAGAAGTTGTTGGACGACCTATTTATCAAGCGATGATCGGTTCATCAGCTAATCCTGGGCTAAGAGATTTTGCTGTTGCAGCAGAAATTGTCGCTGGGAAGCAAATAGCCCCTGGTGTTTCGTTTGACATAAACCCCACCTCACGACAAATTTTAGAGAACATGGTTGAATTAGGAATATTAGAAAAATTAATTCGTGCCGGAGGTCGTATTCATCAAGCGGGATGTAATGGATGTATTGGTATGGGTCAAGCTCCTGCTTCAGGTAAAATAAGTCTACGCACAGTACCTAGAAATTTTCCAGGTCGATCTGGAACCAAAGAAGATCAAGTCTATCTCTGTAGCCCGGAGATTGCGGCTGCCTCGGCTTTAACAGGTGTTATTACCGATCCTCGTTCTCTAAAAGATAAAACCTATCCCCGTTTTAAAGAACCCAAAAAAATTATTATTAATGAAACAATGTTGGTTCCTCCCCCTACAAATCCTACCGAAATAAAATTAGCCAAGGGCCCAAATATCCAACCTTTACCTATCATTGCTCCTTTAGCCGATGATATTGAAGGTCCAGTTTTAATTAAAGTAGGCGATGATATCTCTACCGATACAATTTTGCCTGCGGGTGCTAAAGTACTCCCTTTTCGCAGTAATATTGCTGGAATTAGTCAGTTTGTTTTTGATCAAATCGATCCGTCTTACCCCAAAAGAGCTTTAGAATATCAGCAAACGGGATCTATTATTGTAGGTGGTGATAATTATGGCCAGGGTTCCAGTCGTGAACACGCTGCCATTGCACCGCGCTATTTAGGTGTACAAGCTGTGCTAGTTAAACAATTTGCCCGTATTCATAGACAAAACTTAATTAATTTTGGAATTTTACCTTTAATTTTCACTAATCCTGCGGATTATGACACAATTGACCAAGGTGATATTT
>DAIQAW010000165.1:275-3291 GCA_036781465.1 Candidatus Aquirickettsiella sp. | reverse complement strand
TCGTTATTGATTTTGATATTGGGTTACGTAATCTTGATCTAATTATGGGTTGCGAAAGGCGAGTTGTTTTTGATTTTGTGAATGTGATTCGTGGTGAAGCGAATATTAAACAAGCTTTAATTAAAGATAAAAGATTAGAGAATCTTTATATTCTGCCTGCTTCACAAACTCGGGATAAAGATGCTTTGACTAAGGAAGGCGTGGAAAAAATTTTAGACGAACTCAAAAAAGATTTTGATTATATTCTTTGTGATTCACCTGCCGGTATAGAACGCGGTGCAACCTTAGCCATGTATTTTGCTGATGTAGCTATTGTTGTCAGCAACCCGGAAGTTTCTTCTGTTAGAGATTCTGATAGAATGTTAGGGATTCTAGATAGTAAATCGAGACGTGCTGAATTAGGTCTTGAACCAGTGAAGCAACATTTACTCCTGACACGTTATTCTTTAACACGAGTAGAAAAGGGCGATATGCTTAGCGTGGATGATGTGTTAGATATATTATCCATCCCCTTACTGAGCGTTATTCCAGAATCACAAGCCGTATTACGCGCATCCAATGCAGGTGTACCTGTTACGTTAAATGGAGAAAGCGATGCACATCAGGCTTATGCGGATGCTGTTTCTCGCTTATTAGGCGAAGAAATACCTTTTAAATTTATTAAACTAGAAAAGAAAGGTTTGTTACGTCGTCTCTTTGGTCGTGAGGAGGTAGCAACATGAGCTTGTTAGGTTATATTTTTAGAAATAAACCTAAAAATACTGCGACGCTTGCCAAAGAGCGTTTACAAATTATTGTATCTCATGAACGCAGAACCGAGAATAATTCCGATTTTTTGCCGAGATTACAACAGGAATTGATTGAAGTCATTGCTAAATATGTCGATATCGATCAAGACCAAGTGAAAGTTGAGCTGGAACGAGCTGGGAATTGCTCGATATTAGAATTAAATATAACGCTACCTAATGCAGAGATAACTATAGATAGTGGCGTTTAACATTGGTTTATCATTCGCTGGGGATTAAACGTTTTTCTCCAGGTTTTGATACTGCTACATAAACTAGACTGGCTTCCGAAACTTTAATTTGAGTAGATTCATTCACTCCTTCTTGATAACGTTCTGCGTAGACTTCTACCTCTATCGTTACTGAAGTTTTTCCTATTGCGATAATCTTGGTATAAAAGCTTGCAATATCATAAATAAACAAAGGTTGTAAGAATTTTAATTCTTTGACAGCAACAGTAACGACAGGTCCCTTAGCGCGTTGTGCAGCAGCAATAGCTCCAGCAATATCGATTTGAGACATCAACCAACCACCAAAAATATCACCGGCTTTATTGGCATCGTTAGGCCTGGTTTTTACCCGTAAAGTAGGTTCTAATAAATTACTCATCTTTATTACTCGATAGAATGAAGAGTTTTAGTATAGCAAAAAATTTTTTCGTTTTTTTTAATCGGTGAGTTTCATAATTTGAGTTTTGATTGTTTTAAATAGTTAATAATATCAAGAGGAGTAGCAACAGTGGAACTGGCATTCCAAGTAGTTATATCCTCTTTGTTATTGAAATATCCATAAAGCGCAATAAGACTATACATACCCGCAGCATTAGCTGCATCGATATCGCATTTAGCATCACCAACGTAAATGCAATTTTCTGGAAGGCAGCCTATGCATTCACAGGCATGCAATAAAGGCTGCGGATGAGGCTTACTATATTTAAGCGTATCTCCAGTAATAATACATCTCGCTTTATTAAGTAATGGGAATTTTTTTATTAGATTCTCAGTTAAAATAGTCGATTTATTCGTGACAATACCCCACGGCCATTTTTTTTCTTGTAAGTAATTAATTAAAATTTCTACACCTGGAAATAAATGAGTATTTACACAAATATGTTGGACATAGTAATCGAGAAATTGCTTGCGCAAGTGAGGGAAGATAGGATCCTTTACTTCGATTTGGAGCCCTAGATTTAATAAACCGGCTACGCCAAAAGATATAGAGGGGCGAATGTTATCAATAGATAAAGGTTGTTTTCGTTGTGATTTTAAAACGTAATTGAGGGCAGCAGCTAAATCAGCAGCAGTATCGAGTAGAGTTCCGTCGAGATCAAAAAGTACTCCGTTTATTTTTGGATGTTTTAAAATTGAAAATGGCATAACTTAGGCACGTTTTTTAAAAGCAGCAAGATAATTGATTCGGATATCTTTTCCTAAGGCATAATGTTGGGTAAGAGGATTATAGTGAATGCCTTGAAATTTTTGCAGTATCAAATTAGCTTGTCGAGCTGCGCTAGCCAACTCTGAAGGGCGAATAAACTTTTTATAATCGTGTGTTCCGCGAGGCAAAAGTTTTAAGAAATATTCCGCACCGAGTATAGCTAATAAGTAAGCATGAGGATTACGGTTGATTGTAGAAAAAAAAATGCTAGCGCCTGGTTTAGCTAAGTCACTGCAAGCTTGTATAAGCGAGCTAGGATCAGGGACATGTTCCAATAACTCCATGCAGCACACCGTATCAAAGGACTGACTATGATTTTTCGCATATGATTCTGCATCGGTAAGGTAATATTTGATTGAGAATTGATTTTCTTCTGCATGCTTTTTTGCAACTTTTATGAGGGAGTTACTTTTATCGATACCGGTGACTTGAGCACCTTTTTTAGCCAATGTTTCGGTTAATATTCCTCCGCCACAACCAATATCGATTACTTTTTGACCTGATAATGTTTGTTGTGCGGTTATAAATTCTAAGCGCAGAGGGTTGATGATGTGTAAGGGCTTGCATAGACCCTCAATATCCCACCATTGCTCAGCCATCTGCGTAAACTTGCTGATTTCTGCTGAATCGCTATTAGAAGCTGACATAAAATTAGATGGTTTTCATTGGTTTTTTGTTGGGAGCGTATTACAATGTGCTAGTTTACTTGACCCCTTATAAAGTGTCTATTGGTTATAAACAGGAGTAATGGATTTAAGGATTTTACCAACGGGTATGGGGAATTTTTATCAATC
>DAIQAW010000165.1:0-265 GCA_036781465.1 Candidatus Aquirickettsiella sp. | reverse complement strand
ATCGATCATAGATAAAATTTTAAAATTTGTATTGCAAAAAGTCCCCAAAAATCAAACAAAGTTATTTACTGCCTTTGCCCACCAGTATTATGCCCATACCGATTTAGAAACTTTAAAAAGTCGTTCTGCAGAAAATCTTGGCGCAGCACTTGCTTCTCATTGGAATCTTATTTACCAACGTTTACCTGGTCAAGCAAAGATTCATGTTTATAATCCTAGTCTTGAAAAAGATGGTTGGGAAAGCAAATATAGCATTGTTCAAATC
>DAIQAW010000164.1:0-3294 GCA_036781465.1 Candidatus Aquirickettsiella sp. | reverse complement strand
GTATTAAGCTTATCTGGAGTATTTACACTCGCTAAAATAATTGTTATCAGTTGTTCTTTATGATGCTGCTTAAGCGCAAGTTGATTTATTATAGATAAATAGCCCTCTATCTTTTCTTGATGACTACTTATTTGGTTTTTTAATCTATCATCAATTAAAAGGCTTGAGGTTTGCTGATGGGTCAGTTCGCGGGTTAAATAATCATTTAGATCGGATGTGAGATAAAAACTGGACTTATCTTCCCTTTTTTCTTTACTAGGCAAGTAAGCGCGTAAAACAAATAATAAATAGGGCGCTGCATATCGAGCGTACAATTTAGTTTTTTCTGTACCCTTTAGCACAGCCATTAGCTGAGTTAAATCATTTGAATACTGGGTCTTATCTAAGCACAAAAAAAGTTTTTCAAACGCCGATAAGAGTTGTTGTATTTGCGTTGATTCAGCTTTCAGAGGGACAGTCAGTTGCTTGCTATAAAAATCAGTTAACAAAGTGACTTTATTGTCGTAATTTACTTTTGATAATTTCGGTTTTATTAACTGTATACACGCATCTACTTCTCGAGGTTTTAAAACTCGATAATCTTTTTTAGAAAGCAACGATTTCTCAATCGGACGTGATATCACTTCATCAGGATAATAATCATTATATGGAATCTTATCATGCCAATTGTAGCTAGCCAGTTCAGCCAGTATCTGCCGTTGTTTCAAGGGTTCATCGCTAAATTTTTCTAATGTTAAGATTAAGCGCTCTATGAAAATAGGCAATTGGAAGTCGATACTCTTCTTTAAGAAAGCACCCACCACCTCCTGATTGAGTGTTAGTTCATACTTATTGAGATAGCACATTAAAGATTTAAATGGCTTCCATAAACATGCAAAATGATTATACGGCGTTGTTTGTCCTTGTTTATCAACCATTGTCCAGAAAATATTCTGTAAATATGAATTATTCTGCACCTGAAAAGTCATGAAATAATCACTTAATGCGCGGAGTTGGCTTGCAGCCACTAATTCACTCAAATTTTCACTGGGATCAACAAACGTTTTTTTCCAAATTTTAAAAAATTCCTCATTTTCATTAAAAATAGATTGTGCTAAATATAAAAATGCTAGGATACCCGAGCCAAATTGTTTCAACTCCCTATCAGGTAATTGACCTACACCCTGCTGATAAAATAGTTGACCTAAGGCTTTTAAATTTTCAGCGGAAAGTGTTGTTGCATTAAAAAAGTATTCTGAAAATTTAGAATTAAACACTTTATTATTTAAACTATCAGTATAGTTTCCTGACCAATTTTTAAGTAATTCACAAGCATCGGGAGGCGTTTGAGTAATCAGTTCGCTGCTTAGGGAATAAGCTTGTAGCTGTAATAAATAATTCTGCGTGTCATCCGTGGAAAATTTATAACACGAAGATCCTTTACCTAAATAATTTTTTTCGATTATTTTCGTAAAAAAATTCTTAATATACTCTTTTTGCTTATCTGAAGTGACCTCAGTTATGGCTAAGGCAACCCAAAGCATTAAAGCTTTTTCAAGTTTAGACAGTAAACTAGCCCCTTCCTCATTAGAAGTGATGAACTCGAATAACTGGCGACAGTCTCCTTCCCAAAAAACTGCAGCCATTTGGTTTTTTAACTTTAAGCTAAAAGGGTTTCTTTTTTCTTTATCGGTTTCTTCTCGCTTTCGGATGTCCAGAGGTTTTTGTTTTATCTTATCACAGCATAAAACAAGCCCTTCTTCTCGAGGATGTTTTTTTACGGAAAATCCCACTGGCAAACTACTCTCTGATGGCAAACCAAACCGAAACTGCGGCGCATAATCCATCATTACGTCTATCGCTTCGGGTTCTATCCACTGGATACATTCTCCAGCAATATTTATCCCACTTACCCATCGATCAAAGAGCTTACTCAGGTCATCCTCGTCTGCATGACCTGAAAATTTTTTTATTTCTTTCGATAATCGATTCCAGCGACTTCTGCGTCTTTCCTCAATAGTATCGCGCGTAATAAAATCAGCTGTTTGAAAATAAAAATCCGCCTGATATTCTTGAATCTTAGATTGCTGTTGTTGCTGTTGCTGTTGCTGTTGAATACTAATAGACGGCTTTATATTGCTATTCAGCGGCCATGTAATATCTTGATCATTGATAGTTGAATCTACTGGCGCTTGATTTGTTGCTAATGACAATTTCCTAGTATCACGCCTGTTTTTTAGTACTAAATTTTGTACTGCTCTATACTTACCCCAGCTATCTGACTGATTCCATACTTTATATCGATCCGAATCAAACTTATCAAGTTCAGAGATAGTAACCTGAATCTTACATGAAAATTCCTTGGCATATTTATGAAATTCATCAAGAAGTTTTTTGTGAAACTCATCGTTGAAATTATATAGTTTGATAGTGGCTAATGCTGGATAATTATATTCATTTATTAATTGGAATAATTTAATAATAGTCTTCGACTGATCATCATTAGAATCAGGCAAAATAAGTCGCAAATTTTCAAACAAGGGATTTTTTTCTTTTTGGTAAAACGCGGTAAGTTGACGAACTAGGTAATCAGTAAAGACCGTTTTTTTCTGATAGGCACTACCTCTTAAATCAAAAATTCCATTTAACAAGCGTAAACTAGCATCTAGGTTCCGTTTAAATTTATACTCCGAAGGACCAGAATAATCTGTTTGACAAAACTGAAAAAAGTAGCTTAGGCCTATTTCTCCCATTTGTGTTAACTGTTCTAGCGAGTAAGAAGCCTTATCTATATTGCTAGATAAATCCCTGCTTATGCGGGAAGGTTCTCTAATCTCTTTTGTATAATGAAGATACGCCTCAATCAATTCATCCCATTTTTCTTCTTGTTTCATGCCAGAGCAATAACTTGAGACAGAAGATAGTGCAGATTTAACTGCAGATTCCCATCTAAAAGAACGCATATTGGCATCGATTTCTATAGGGCAATAAATCCCGCCCTGCCAATTATCATAAAATTTTTTATTATTATTGGCTTCAATCCAGCTAGTTCCAGCACATCTTTCATAAGAAGTACTTAATTCACGGTTACGCGCCAATACATTGTTTGCGTAAATACGCCAATTATTCATCGAAGTATTTTGTACAGTTTCAGAAGGGACACTGCTCTCATTTAGATGCTCTTTTACACAGGCATAAATAACATTAAATAAAAAATCAACGCCTAAATTATTAATGGTGGGGTTCGCCTCATCTTCTTCAATTGTTTTTAATAATTCCTGATATACGAGAAGACTCTTTTCTTTTAAAAATTCA
>DAIQAW010000163.1:0-3300 GCA_036781465.1 Candidatus Aquirickettsiella sp. | reverse complement strand
AATTTATAGCCGTTTTCTAATTTTCTATCAACTCCAATATCAGTAATTTTATTTGAGGAAGAGGTTACTGTAGGAAAAAGGAACAAAATGCTAAAATTATTTCAATGTAAGTAAGTTTTGACCAGTCATTTCTTTCGGTTTAGGTAAATTTAATAAACTTAAAAGAGTGGGGGCGATATCCGCTAAACTTGCATGTTTGACTGGATTTATTTTCGCCGGTCGACCGATATAAACAAAGGGTACTGGTCTATTGGTGTGAGCAGTATGTGCTTGTTGTGTTTTTTCATCAAACATACATTCAGCATTACCATGATCGGCAGTAATGATAGCTTCACCACCATATTCCTGTAAACAATCAATAAGCTGGCCAATACAATCGTCAATGCAACGAATTCCTTGTAGAGTTGCTGTTAAATTTCCAGTATGTCCTAGCATATCGGGATTGGCAAAGTTACAAATAATGACGTCATATTTTTTTTCTTTAATGTCCTCTAACAGATGTTGAGTAATTTCGATAGCACTCATTGTTGGAGTAAGATCATAGGTACTCACTTTTTTTGAAGGAATTAAAACTCGCGTTTCATTTGCTATGGGGGCTTCATCGCCACCATTAAAAAAGAAAGTGACATGTGCATATTTTTCAGTTTCTGCAATACGTAATTGGGTCAAATGATGTTGAGCAAGATATTCACCTAAGCCATTACGTAAGGATTGTTGTGGAAAAGCAATCTGACTGGGAATGTCGCTAGCATATTCAGTTAGCGAGATAAATCCTGCTAGATGTGGTTGTGTTTGTCGAACAAAACCTGAAAATTGTTTGTCGAGAAAAGCATGACTTAATTGACGTGCACGATCAGCGCGAAAATTCATAAAGATAACAAGATCGCCGTCTTGAATTTTCACGGGTGGTTTATTTTCATTGTGAATTGTAGTGGGTGAAACAAACTCATCACTTTCACCTCGAGCATAAGCCAATTGCAAACCTTGTAAAGCAGTATCGGCAGTGTAGCGTGCTTCACCTAAGCTTAAACAATCATACGCTATTTGTGTACGTTCCCAACGTTTGTCTCTATCCATTGCGTAATAACGACCAATAAGACTGATAATTTTTCCAACACTTAATTGTTTACATTTTTTTTCGAGATTTTCTAGATAGGTGGCTGCACTTTTGGGTGGTGTATCACGACCATCGAGAAAAGGATGTAAGTAGCACTGTTTAATTCCTTGTTGCGCGGCTAATTTGAGTAAGGCATACCAATGTTGTTCATGACTATGGATACCGCCAGGTGATAACAGCCCTAAAATATGTACTGATTTTTGACTGGCTTTGATTTTTTTAAATCCTGTTAGTAAACAAGGGTTTTTAAAAAACTCTCCGGTTTCTATGTCTTTATTAATACGGGTTAAATCTTGATAGAGTACACGACCGGCACCCATGGTAAGATGGCCGACTTCTGAGTTACCCATTTGACCCATGGGCAATCCTACGGTTAAGCCAGATGCATTCAGTAGTGTGTGAGGATAGGTTTGTAACAAATGATCCCAATGCGGTGTATTGGCCATTGCGATGGCATTATGAGCTTTTTCTGCTCTATAACCCCATCCATCTAATATAAGTAATAGAATAGGACGTGGATTAAGTTTAGACATATTAAAACCTACTTTTTTAACGTTACTCTTCGCACTTGACATTGTCTGTGTATCGCGCAGATCGCAATCCTCATGTAAATACATTCCGGTTGTTCGTTTTCGTAGCGCCTTGCCAAAAATCCCATGGCGCAGCAGATAGCTTAAAAAAGATATTCTTTTACTTTACGACGGTATTGCCATACCAATAAAAATATCCCGATGATTTCAGCTATAACCGTAGCCCACCAAATACCATAGCCGGCAAACCCATACGATAACGCGCTAGCGCCTATGGGTAAAGCAATGATCCAAAATATTAAAACAGAACTAAATAACGTAAATTGCGTATCTTTCAAACCACGTAACGCGCCAAATAGAGCAAAGCGAGGTGCTTCAAAGAGTTGTACTAAGGCTGCAAGCGCTAAAAATTCTTTTGCTAAACGCACAATAGTTGCATTTTTAGGATCATGCAGATTAAAGTCGATAGCAATCAGCTTTTCTGGAAAAACCCAATAAATTAAAGCGACTAAAAGCATAAAAGTACTCGCATAAAATATGCCCACAACAGTTGCGTTGTTGACAGCTTTTTTATTATTCTTACCGACACTATGTCCTACGCGAATGGTAATGCCTTGAGCTAGAGCAAACGTCACAATTGAAAATAGCCAAAAAAATTGCAAAGCAATTTGATTAGCACTCAATGTATCAGCACTAATGCAGCCCATCATTATACTCATGGCTAAAAAAAAACCTACTTCAAAGCAATAGGTTAAACCCAAAGGTAAACCGACTCGAAAAATTTCGTATAATTGCGGCGTTATTTTTTTCCAGTGAGACAATTTAAAATAAATCCGGTAACTTTTATTTAAGCAAAAGTAAATACTAAACCCTAAAGTGATAATCCAAAAAGTCATCGCAGCGCCCCAACCAATTCCGGCAATACCTAAATTAGGAAAGCCAAATTTTCCAAACATTAAACTATAGTTGAAAAAGATACTGAGAGGGACAAAGAGTAAACTAAAGGTTAAGTTGGTTTTGGTTCGGCCTAAGCCCGCAACAAATTGTAATAATACGGTAATAATAAAATCGGGAATAATGGCCCAAGTAAGTCCGTGAAGATAGAATTGGGCTAATTTAACCGTCGCAGGCGCTTGTCCGAAAAATAAAAATATCGATGAAAGATGCCATAATAATAGCATCGCCGGTATCATTAAAACGGTAGCAAATAAGAGGCCAGCGTAGAATACACAAGAGATCTCATCATTTTTTTTTGCACCATAATGCCGAGCGACTAAGACGGCAATCGAGGAAAGTGTTCCCCAAATAATGACCATTAATGTGATAAATACCCAGTTTACTAAAGCTCCAGCGGCTAAACTCGTTGCTCCGAGATGCGCAAGAAATATATTTGAAAAAAATCCCACTGACGTTTCAATAATACCGCTCATAATTAGCGGAATGGCTAAAACCAACAGAATTTTGCTTTCAGAAAAAAAAGTTTTGGAATATTGAGCTACACACATGATATGAAAAGTTAAATTTTGATGAAGATTTCTACTATTTTGGCTAGATTTAAATCTAAAGTCTAGAAATCAATTTGAATTAAATAGTTTAAAGATTATCATCATGCGAGCGAATTGTAACGATGGCTGCGCGCTTCGGTGTTTGCAA
>DAIQAW010000162.1:2571-3309 GCA_036781465.1 Candidatus Aquirickettsiella sp. | reverse complement strand
GGAATATGCTACGTTCATAAAAATAATTCAAAAACAATTTATTTATACTTATCCCTTGTTATTTCCTACCAAGGCTGTTTAATTTCCATTCCTGCTTTATAAAAGCGATATCGGCGAAAATTAAACAACCCTGGTCTTGGCACCGCTGTAAATTTACAACTTACAGTTTCGCAAACTCTAAACGGAGACTTGCTTAGCGGTTTACCAGAACCGTTTTATAGACACTTTTTATTTTTTTTTTAAATTCAGCAATTTGGAAGGTACAAGACTTTGTTATTAGTGCTGAAAATAGCTTTTCTTAAAGCCAGATAGCTATTGCATTTTATACCTAACACCATGGCTTATGTCAATGGTTTCATTATAAAATACGCCATACTACCTTAGCTATAAAGAAAACGTACCAATTAAAGGAAAATAGATGCTAAATCAATTTAAATCAAGTTTCTGATAATTTTTTTTGTAGGTCGCCAGTTTTATAAAGCTGTTCAACGATATCGCACCCACCCATTAACTCTCCTTGGTGAAAAAGTTGTGGAAAAGTTGGCCAATTAGAATACCGTGGTAATTCGCGACGGATATCGCTATTTTCAAGCACGTTAACATGTGCAAACTTTACTCGACAAGCTTTTAATATTTGTACTACTCGTGCCGAAAAACCGCAACAAGGCTGTTCGGGAGTTCCTTTCATATAGAGAATCAACGGATATTTTGCAATTTGTTGCTTAATTGTTTCCAAGG
>DAIQAW010000162.1:0-2561 GCA_036781465.1 Candidatus Aquirickettsiella sp. | reverse complement strand
ATATTTTGGTAATTTTAATATAAAACTACGTTCAGATATTCTATGTAAAATTATTTAACAAAATTACAATTAGCCATATGTAAATGCTTGCCTTATCATTATCTGGATTTTAAACTGCTACTAGCAATTTTAGCAAATCGATAAAAATAGGATACCCCCATGAAACATGAGTTACCTCCATTACCCTATGCCTTAGATGCTCTGGCCCCCGTTATTTCAAAAGAAACCTTAGAATACCATTATGGGAAGCACCATAAAGCTTATGTTGACAAACTAAATGAGTTAATTCCTGGTACAGAGTTTGAAGCTTTATCTCTGGAAGAAATTATTAAAAAAGCTCCTCCGGGCCCTATTTTTAATAACGCTGCACAAGTATGGAATCACACTTTTTATTGGCATTGTATGACACCCGAAACACAAAAAAATAAGTTGAAAGGGCCTTTAGAAGATGCAATAAATACATCCTTTGGTTCTATCGATAAATTCAAAGAAAGTTTTGTTAAAGCCGCCATTGGACAATTCGGCTCTGGGTGGGCCTGGCTACTAAAAGATGCACAAGGGCTGTCGATAAAGACAACGAGTAATGCACAAACTCCTATCCAGGATAGCAAATCTTGCCTGTTAACTTGTGATGTCTGGGAGCATGCTTACTATATTGACTACCGCAATGCTCGTCCAAAATATCTGGAAAAATTTTGGGAATTGGTAAACTGGGGTTTTATTGCAGAAAAATTCGAAAAATAACAAGTTAACTGAGAACAAAACTATGACGTCTACCTTGATGCCTATTTATCCAAATCGACTTCCTGTTTCCTTTGAAAAAGGCTCCGGAGTATGGTTAACAGATACCCAAGGTGAAAAATATTTAGATGCTTTAGCGGGCATTGCAGTTTGCGGTTTAGGACATGCTCATCCTGCAATCACTGAGACAATTTGTAAACAAGCTGCAAAATTAATTCACACATCCAATACTTATCATATTCCAGAGCAAGAAATATTAGCATCTGAATTGGCGCGACTATCAGGAATGGATCAAGTTTTTTTTTCTAATTCGGGTGCAGAATCAAACGAAGCGGCTATCAAAATGACGCGACTTTATGCACGCAAAAGAGGAATTGATCAGCCTATCATTATCGCCATGAAAAATGCTTTTCATGGCAGAACCATGGCAACTCTAAGCCTTTCTGGCAGCGAGCGTTTACAAATTGGTTTTGAACCTTTATTAGAACGTTTTATTCATATACCATTTAATGATGTTGCGGCATTAGAAAATGTTATAAAAAAACATAAAAAAAATATAGTTGCAATTATGTTAGAACCTATTCAAGGCGATGGTGGAATTAAAATAGCCACACCCAATTTTTTAAAAGCTATACGAGATTACTGTGATCAACAGGATTGGTTGATGATACTCGATGAGATACAAACCGGCCTTTGTCGTACCGGACCTTGGTTTGCCTATCAAACCTATAATATTTTACCTGATATAGTTACTATTGCAAAAACCTTAGGCAATGGTTTTCCTATTGGAGCTTATTGTTCTCGCGGAAAAGCAAATAATATTTTTTCCATTGGAAAACACGGCTCTACATTTGCTGGTAGCGCATTAGCTTGCGCCGTTGCAATTACTGTTATCAATACTTTAGAAAAAGAAAAATTGTCTGCACATGTAAAAAAAATTGGCGCCTATTTGCTCTCAAAATTACAAAATAGTTTTGATGCACATCCACATGTCGTCACTATTAAAGGACAAGGACTTATGATAGGTATTGAACTTGATATTGAATGTCGTAATATTCCTAGAATTGGCTTAAAACATCATTTACTTTTTAATGTTGTTTCTAATAATACGATTCGCTTGCTACCTGCTTTAGTTCTACAAGAAGATGAAGCGGATGAAATTTGCTTACGATTAGTTAAAACCGTTGACGAATTTTATAATTCATCATCCTCTACCCTATGAAGAATATATACTCACAGCAATTGGATTTTTGGCAAGGCGCCGCGAGAATGAAGCAACCGGAATGTATTCATGATACATGAGGATTGCGAGTTGAGCGGCAACACAGCCAAAAATTCAAGTGCGAAGAGTATAGAGAAAAAATTAGATTTTGCTACGCGCTGCATACATGCTGGACAAATACCTGATCCAAGTACTGGCGCTTTAATAACACCCATTTATGCAACATCAACTTACGCTCAAAAAAGCCCAGGGGTACATCAAGGTTTTGAGTATTCCAGAACTCAAAATCCTACACGGTTCGCTTACGAACGTTGTATTGCCGATTTAGAAAATGGTCAGGCAGGATTTGCTTTTGCTTCTGGAATGGCGGCTATTAATACACTACTTGAACTATTAAATCCCGGCGATCATATCATAGGTATGGATGACTTATATGGCGGCACCGTACGTTTATTTAACCAAATAAAACAACGATCATCCAATTTAAGTTTTTCATATGTGGATATGACTGATTTAAATAATTTAATTAAGCAAATAAAACCTGAAACTAAATTATTATGGATGGAATCCCCGACTAATCCTTTATTAAAATTAGTAG
>DAIQAW010000161.1:0-3316 GCA_036781465.1 Candidatus Aquirickettsiella sp. | reverse complement strand
TGCTGATTCAATTACCTTGGTATCATTTATTAAAATTCTCGAAGAAAAATATGAAGTTAAATTAACTATACGACAATTGTTTGAAGATTTAAATACTATTCAATTAATAGCAAGTTATATAGTAAGGCAAACCAATATATTGCCTAAACCTGGCATGCTTCCTGAGGATAATAACGTTGTATGTGCTAATAAGGATATCGAGGAGCATGTTCTATCCCAGCAAGATGATTCTTTACATGCCCTCATGAGCGAAATGAAAAAATTATCAAATCGCCTATTAGAAATTGAACATAACCGCGTATCACCTATCATTTCAAATCAAAATAATAGCATCTCAAATAGAAATTTGGATTTCTTGCATGATTCAAGCGATACGATTGCTCCACCTGAGAAACGACAACTCACTAACATTCAATCGAACTATTTAACAGATTTTATTAAAAGATATAATCTCAAAACACAAAAATCTAAAGCACATGCTCAACTTTGCCGCGTATCATTATGTAACAATCGTCGTTCATCTGCTGGGTTTCGTTATGAAACGAAGGAAGTTTGTTATCCAATTGTTGCTGAACATTCACAAGGAGCTAAATTTTGGGATATCGATGGAAATAAGTATGTTGATATTGCGCTAGGTTATGGAGCCCATTTTTTTGGGCACAACCCTGATTTTATAAAGCTTGCTATCAAAGAGCAGCTAGATAGAGGTTGGCACCTTGGGCCTGAGGTTGAATTAACGGGAAAATCTGCTGAAATGTTAGCGGATTTTACAAGAATGGAGCGCGTTTTATTTTGTAATTCTGGCACAGAAGCTGTGATGACTGCGATGAGAATTGCTAGAGCAGCAAAGGGAAGACCTAAGATTGCTTTGTTTACTAATGCTTATCATGGTCACTTTGATGGCACTCTTGTATTGCCCATGCCATATAAAGATCAACCTTCAGAACCTGGTGTGCATGGCGTAACACCGGCAATGGTTGAAGATGTTATTGTGCTACCTTTTAATGATCCCAAGTCGTTTGAAATTATTAGACATCATACTCATGAATTAGCTGCTGTACTCGTTGAACCTGTACAAAACAGAAGACCTGATTTGCATCCAAAAGATTTTTTACATAAATTACGCGATATTACCAAGCAGAATGATATTTTACTGATTTTTGATGAAATATTAGTTGGTTTTCGTACACACATTCGGGGTGCTCAAGCTTGGTTTGATGTAGAGGCAGATATAGCTGTTTATGGGAAGATAGTTGGCGGAGGTTTACCGTTAGGTGTTGTGGCTGGAAAGGCTCAATTTATGGATAGAGTAGATGGTGGTATGTGGTGTTATGGAGATGATTCTTATCCAAAGCTTAGAACTACGTATACAGCAGGTACTTTTTGTAAACACCCATTGGCCATGTCTGCTGTTTATGCGGTGATGAGTAAATTTAAAGAAACAGGCAATTTTTTCCAAGAGACTCTAAATGCTAAAACTGCCGATTTGGCAAAGCAATTAAATACATTCTTTTTGGAACAAAATGTGCCGATAGAGATGGTTTACTTCGGTTCATTTTTTCGATTTTCCTCACAAGGAAATTTAAGTTTTATTTATCAACCGTTGGAATTAGATTTATTTTTTTATCATCTTATTTATCATGGTGTTTATGTTTGGGAAGGAAGAACTTGCTTTTTATCTACGGCCCACAGTAGTGAGGATATAAATAAAATTAAGAATGTTGTTTGTAACGCTGTTCAAGATATGAAATCTATTGGTTTTTGGGGAGAAGTCAAAAGCATACAACATTCCAAAAAAATTAACCATCACTATTTATCTAACGCTATAGAAACAGAACGGGGAAAAAGAGACGTAATAGCAAAAACAAATAGTACGATAGTTAATATACCACAGGTTGCGAGAGAGACTGTGCCTACGCAACAGAATTCTAAGTTTAGCTTTTACTATTTTGGTAACTATGATGCTGAGTATGATAAAGATAAATACCAGCTATTATTTGAGGGAGCTAAGTTTGCTGATGAAAATGGTTTTGAGGCTATTTGGACACCTGAGAGGCATTTTCATGCATTTGGAGGGTTTTCGCCTAATCCTTCTATTTTAAGTGCCGCTTTAGCTCGGGAAACAAAAAATATAAAAATTCGTTCTAGTGTAGTACTTCCTATTCACCATCCAGTACGCATTGCTGAAGATTGGTCAATGATTGATAACCTATCAGAAGGCAGAGTGGGGGTTGCTTTTGCTTCAGGTTGGCATCCTAATGATTTTGTTTTTTTTCCAGATAATTGGGGAAAACACCGTGAAATTATGTTTGAACAAATCAAACAGGTTCAAGCTTTATGGGAAGGATCGACTATAAAAATAAAAGGAGGGGCTCCAGAACCAATAGATATCAAGATCTATCCACAACCTATGCAAAAAAAATTGCCTATTTGGATAGCTACATTAGGTAATTCTGATACCTATCAACGTGCGGGAGCACTGGGCGCCAATGTTTTAACGAATATGATAGGGCAGGATGTTAATGAAATTGAAGAACGTATAAAAATATATCGGGCAAGCCGGAAAGCAAATGGCTATGACCCAGCAACAGGTAAAGTAACTATTTTGCTGCATACGTTGGTTGGAGAAAATAATGAAGAAGTTTTAGAAAAAGCAAAATTACCGTTTTGTAGATACCTAAATTCTTCGGTTGGATTGTTTCAGCAAGTAGTAAAGAGTCAGAATTTACAAGTGGATTTTAATCGCCTATCTGAGGAAGATAGGCAATACTTATTATTAAAAGCGTATAATCGTTATGTTACAAGCAGTGCCATAATCGGTACTCCTGAAAGCTGTAAAAATAGGGTGCAAAAATTATTTGATATAGGTATTGATGAAATTGCTTGCTTTGTTGATTTTGGAGTTGAAAGAGATTATGTAAGAGGTTCTTTTAATAGCTTAGCAAGGCTAAAAAATTTGTTTATGCCTAATGAGGCTTATAGAAAAGTTCAGTACAAAGCAATGGCACCTATTGTGTTGCCGGTAGAAGTTGGAATTCAGAAAAATGCTTACAAAAACATTTTACCGATAGATAAAACTGAGGAAATAATTAAAAGAGAATGTCTCACAGAAGATCAAGAATTACTATGCTTATTAGCAGAGATGAGTCAAGAAGGTTCATTGGCTTATAATAATTCTATTACGTTAAAGTTAATAGGAAAGTTAAATATTCCTGTTTTAAAAAAATCTCTATTATCCGTAATAGAAAGGCATGAAGCACTTCGAACTACTATATCAGTAGAGAATAAATTACAATTAATTCATTCTTTAATAAAG
>DAIQAW010000160.1:0-3332 GCA_036781465.1 Candidatus Aquirickettsiella sp. | reverse complement strand
AGCTAGTTTAGACTATTATTGCTAGTATTCCCTTTTTATAACAATTTATTGATTTTAGGTTATGTCACAACAATATATCTACACCATGCAAGCAGTGAGTAAAATCATTGCCCCTAAAAGAGAGATCCTTAAAGACATTTGGCTATCTTTTTATCCTGGAGCGAAAATTGGGGTTTTAGGGCTGAATGGCTCAGGCAAATCGACTTTACTGCGTATTTTAGCGGGAGAAGATCGGGATTTTATCGGTGAAGCACGTGCATTACCAGGAATCAAAATTGGCTATTTACCTCAAGAACCACAACTAGACCCTCTTAAAGATGTGCGTGGTAACGTGGAAGATGCGATTGTAGACACTAAAAAGCTACTGGATCGATTTAACGAAATTAGCATGAAATTTGCCGAACCCTTGAGTGAATCGGCCATGAATCAACTCTTTGAAGAACAAGGTGAGCTACAAACTCAAATTGATGCCCAAGGTGGCTGGGAATTAGAACGTAAATTAAATATAGCCGCGGATGCGCTCTGTTTACCTCCATGGGACGCACAAATTACCCAACTTTCGGGCGGCGAACGGCGTCGTGTTGCTTTGTGTCGTCTGTTATTATCTAACCCTGATATGTTGTTGCTCGATGAACCGACTAATCATTTAGATGCAGAAAGTGTAGCCTGGCTAGAACGTTATTTACATGATTATCCCGGCACTGTCATTGCAGTAACCCATGACCGCTATTTCTTAGATAATGTCGCCGGTTGGATTTTGGAACTCGATCGCGGACATGGAATCCCCTATGAAGGCAATTATTCCTCATGGCTAGAACAAAAACAAAAGCGTCTTGCTCAAGAAGGAAGACAGCAAGCCGCACATGAAAAAAGCTTAAAAGCTGAATTAGAATGGGTACGAACTAACCCAAAAGGTCGGCAAGCAAAAAGTAAAGCCCGTTTAGCGCGTTTTGAAGAATTAAGTTCTCAAGAATTTCAAAAAAGAGCCGAAACCCAGGAACTCTATATCCCACCCGGAATACGCCTAGGTGATTCGGTGTTGGAATTTGATCAACTGACCAAAGGCTTCCATGGACGCTTATTAATCAATAATTTTAGCTTTACAGTGCCAAAAGGTGCCATCATAGGAATTATTGGTCCAAATGGTGCTGGGAAATCCACTTTATTTAAATTGATTATGCAACAAGAACAGCCTGATAGTGGAAAAATACATCAAGGCGCTTCTGTACAACTGGCTTATATTGATCAAAGTCGGGATTCACTGAATCCCGATCATACTGTGTGGCAAGAAATATCGGAAGGATTGGATATTATGACAATTAATCAATTCCAAATGCCTTCTCGATCCTATGTAAGCCGCTTCAATTTTAAAGGGTCTGATCAACAAAAACTAGTAAAAAACTTATCGGGTGGCGAACGTAATCGCGTCCACTTAGCCAAATTATTACGTGCTGGTGGCAACGTTTTACTCCTTGATGAACCCACCAATGATTTGGATGTAGAAACTTTACGTGCACTAGAAGAAGCATTGTTAAGTTTTCCCGGTTGCGCAATGGTGATTTCACATGATCGCTGGTTTTTAGATCGAATAGCAACACATATTATCGCCTTTCAAGACGATCAGATTGATTGTTTTACAGGTAATTTTACCGATTATGAATTTGATCGATTAAAACGCTTAGGAATTGACGAAACTCAAGCTAAGAAAAAAATGAAATACAAGAAACTAAATGATTAAACTACATTTTTCACGCTTTTATGTCCGTCATTTTATTAAAAACTGAAAAAGAAATGCAGCAATTAGCCAAAAAATTAGCTGAGTGCTGTCCTAAGAATAAACGATTGATCATTTTTTTAAAAGGAGAGTTGGGCGCAGGAAAAACATTCTTTGTTCGTGCTTTAGTAAAAAAATTAGGCTATTCAGGCTTAGTAAAAAGTCCCACTTACACCTTAATAGAAACCTATGAGATAACCCCTTATTCTATTTTTCATCTTGACCTGTATCGCTTACAATGCCCCAATGAAATATTTGAAATGGGCCTTTGTGATGAATTTGACCAACCTGCTATATGGTTAATAGAATGGCCTGAACGTGCTTTAGAATTTTTACCAAAGCCCGATATTATTTGTCATATTAATTTAATGGAAATGAATAGACAAATAATATTCCATGCCGAAACCTTTCAAGGCATACAAACCTTAGCCTTGTTCAAACCATCTTTAAATACGCTTTTTTAACAAGGGAGTCATTGACTTTATACCCAATCTTTGCAACCGTTCTTTAAAGTGAATCTTATTAAGGACTAGTCTCCTCTATGTCTTTTACTTATACTCAAGCTATGCTAAAGGATTTGCATCCAACTATTCTTATTCCTGCTTACCAGCCTAACGATAATCTGGTAACGTTAATAAAATCTTTACGTGAAAGCCAATCTAAACAACGGATTATTGTTGTAGATGATGGCTCTGACTTTGATAAACAAAACATTTTTTCAAAAATTCAAGCTTTTGATATTGAGCTTCTCCGTCATGCAAAAAATAAAGGTAAAGGTCAAGCGCTTAAAACAGGATTTAAACATTGGTTAGCCACTAGCCACCCTAAAGAACTAGGCATTGTCACTGCGGATGCTGACGGCCAACATCTTCCTCAAGATATCCTACATCTCTCAGCAGTTTTTATGCAAGAACCCTCGCATCTCTATTTAGGGAAACGTACATTTAATAATACGCCTATTCCATGGCGTAGTCGGTTCGGTAATAAACTAACAAAATATATTTTGCGTTTATTTAGTAAAACTATCTTAGAAGATACACAAACTGGTTTACGTGTCATTCCACGCACCCTGTTATTACCTTTATTAAATTCAAATGCACGAGGCTATGAATTCGAGCTAGAGATGTTATTGATTGCTGAGGAACAGCAAATCAATATTCGAGAAATTCCTATAAAAACAGTCTATTTAGATGATAATCGTTCCTCACATTTTAATCCCTTAATCGATTCCATCAAAATTTATTTTGTTTTTATCCGCTTTGCCGCTATATCCTTAATTTCAGCTGCAATTGATTTTACCTTATTTTTCTTAACTTATTGGCTTAAAAAAAATATATTTTTAGCGGTATTACTAGGGCGTATTTTATCAGCTACCTTCAATTTCAAATTAAATCAACATCTCGCCTTTAAAAGCAAAAATCGCTGGTTACCCGCAGCGTTGAAATATACTGCCTTAGCCAGCTTTTTGGGACTTATTGCTTACAGCCTCATTAAATTTATCCACGATTTTGGAATAAATGTTTATAGCAGCAAAATTATTGCTGAAATTGCTTTATTT
>DAIQAW010000159.1:0-3338 GCA_036781465.1 Candidatus Aquirickettsiella sp. | reverse complement strand
CGGATAGTGTTGATGCAGAAACCATTAAAAAAATTATCTTGCAAAAAAACGAATATGATTACACCTGCTTACATTATGCAGCACGTTCTCAACCTGACTCCTTGGAAATTATTTTAGATTTTATCGATCAACATTTTGCATTATTTGCCAATGAACTCAAACTATTATTTGAAAAAAGTTCCAGTAAAATTCAGGTAATTTCATCGCTATTTAGAAAACCGACTAACAAATCAATAAATTTATTAGCATTGAGTTTAGAACACCAACAAGAATCCGCTAAGCTTTTTTCAAAATTTTTAAACGCACATGCGAATACCTTCAATCTGAAGAACCCTAATATAAAAAACTTTATCAACCAAGTGTCTAATAAGGCTTTATTAGACGACGAAAACCTTAAATCAGTCGTTCCTAGGATAAATTAATTGCTAATTTAATAATAGAAATTAAGTGCGATTTTATTTTCTTCGCCATTCAGTACCCGTAGCAGTATCTTCTAATGCCACACCTAAACTCAATAGTTCATTGCGTATTCTATCCGCTTCTTGCCAATTTTTAGTTGCTCGTGCTTGATTACGTGCGGTAATTAAGTCATTGATTGTTTCTTCATTTGCTGTTTCTTGTTGCAAGCCAAGCTTTAAAAACTGTTCTGGATCCTGTTGCAAAATACCTAAAATACTCGCCAGATATTGTAAACATTTCGCATGTTCCTGCGCCTCGATATTATCCTTTTCACGCAAACGATTGATTTCTCGCGCTAAATCAAATAATACTGATAAGGCATCCGGTGTATTAAAATCATCATCCATTGCCGCTTGAAATCTTTCTAGATATTCTCCTTGGAAGGGTTCAGTAACAAAAGTTTGCGGTGCTTTACTCACCAAGCCGCGTAAACTAGTATACAAACGTTGTAAAGCCGCCTGCGCAGTTTGTAAATTTTCTTGACTATATTGTATCGGACTACGATGATGACTTGAGATTAAGAAATAACGAATGACTTCTGCAGGATATTGTTTTAACACATCACGCAACGTAAAAAAATTGCCTAAAGACTTTGACATTTTTTGCCGATTGGTTTGTACAAAACCAACATGAATCCAGGTATTAACAAACTTCTGATCAGTCGCCCCTTCGGATTGTGCAATTTCATTTTGATGATGTGGAAACACTAAATCTAAACCGCCCCCATGGATATCAAAATGTTCACCTAAGGCCGCCATCGACATCGCCGAACATTCAATATGCCAACCAGGACGTCCTGCTCCCCAGGGAGATCCCCAACTGGGTTCATTCGGTTTCGCTTTTTTCCATAGCACAAAGTCTAATGGATCTTTTTTTGTCACATCAACAGCGACACGCGAACCACTGCGTAATTTTTCCAAATTTTGATGGGCTAATTCACCATAGCTTTTAAATTTTTCTACCGAATAACAAATATCACCGTTATCGGCCTGATAGGCATAATTTCTATCGAGCAAGATTTGAATCAAATCTAACATCTGTGCAATAGCGTCAGTCGCTCTAGGTTCATGAGTTGGTGGCAAAATAGCTAACTGTGCAAAATCTTCATGCATTGCGGTTATCATGCGCTGTGTCAATTCTGACATACTTTCATTATTCTCTTGCGCGCGTTTGATGATTTTATCGTCAATATCAGTGATATTACGCACATAATTCACCTGATAACCTTGCATAGTGAGATAACGTAACATCACATCAAACGCCACTAATACACGCGCATGACCAATATGACACAAATCATACACTGTCATGCCACAGACATACATACCCACTTTCTTGGCATGCATCGGTGTAAACTTTTCTTTTTTCTGCGTCAATGTATTATAAATTTTTAGCATGGATTATTCTCTCACGAATTTTTTCATTACCTAATAGGCTAAATAATTTTGCCAGCTCAGGGCCATCATGACGTCCGGTCAGTGCCAAACGTAACGGTGTAAACAAGGCTTTACCTTTAAGATTTAATTTTTGTTGTAACTGTTTTATTAAGACTTTAAAATTGGAATTTTCTTCATCCAATAATGCTAAAAGTGTCTGCCAATACAGGGGATCGACTTCGCGCAAAAAAATCTTGCTATCTGTAGAGAAGTTTAACGCGCTGGTTTCGCCAAATAAAATAGTCGCCCATGCAACTGCTTCTTCAGGAAAACAGATCGTCCCGCGCATTAGTTCAATAAAATTTAACTTCACTGCATCTGGCACTAAATTTTGTATTTTAGCTTCTAACCAGATGCTCAGTTTATCATTTGAAATATGTAATAAGGCCTGTTTTTGCCAGTACAATAATTGGGAAGGGTCATAGCGCGCAGGAGATTTACCGAGTCGACTGAGTGAAAATTGTTCTGCTAAGGCATGAATATCCAGAAAATTCGGATTGGTATAGGTGTGGCCTAAACGTGCTAAATAATTTTGCAAGGCTTCGGCAAAATAGCCTGCGTCTCGCAAAGTTTTAATACTAAAACTTCCATGCCGTTTTGATAAGGGGGCACCATCATCACCGACAATTAATGCCATATGACCATATACCGGAATAGTTAAACTCAAGGCCTGTAATAACATGATCTGGCGTGGTGTATTCGTTAAATGATCTTCACCACGCAGCACATGCGTCACTTTCATTAAAGCATCATCAATGGCATTACAAAAGAAAAACGCCGCAGAGCCATCACTGCGTTGAATCACGAAATCGCCAATATCATCACTGACAAAGCTTTGCTCGCCTTTAACAAAATCATCGAAGCGAATAACTTGTTTTGGCAAAACATGAAAGCGCAAACTGGCAAGCTTTCCTTGCGCTTTTTTCTCGGCAATTTGCTCTGCCGTTAATTGTCGACATTGACCATTATAACGCGGCGGTTTACCTGCTGCTAACTGACGCTTGCGCATCATTAGCAACTCTGATTCGCTGCAAAAACAAGGATATGCACGACCCAAATCCACTAATTGTTCATAGTAAAGTGTATAGATTGCTTGTCGTTCAGATTGATAATAAGGGCCTAGACCTTTTTCTTGACCAGGACCTTCTTGCCAAGGTAAACCTAACCAAAATAAGTCTTCTTCTAATTCTTTAGCGAGCGTCAGCAATGAACGCGTCGCATCGCTATCTTCTATCCGTAATAAAAAACAACCCGCTTGTGAATGTGCAAATAAAAAATTAAATAAAGCGGTTCTGGCATTACCTAAATGGATATGGCCGGTAGGGCTAGGTGCAAAACGAGTTTTCATAAATCAACTACTTGTTTAAAATTTGATAACTTAGTCCAGGATTGATAACTTAATTTAAAAATACTTATTTTAAAAGTATTTGCTTTAAAATAACC
>DAIQAW010000158.1:0-3352 GCA_036781465.1 Candidatus Aquirickettsiella sp. | reverse complement strand
CTTATTATCTATGAGAACTTTAACGCGTCAAATACTGTTTTGACATTGATCGCATTGATTACGTTTCAACCACATGTAAAATCCAACACATGAAAAAATTAAACAGAATATTTGTTACAATTTCAGGTTGCTCTTGGTTAGAAATATGGCCTGCATTTTTAATGATTTTATGCTTACAGCCCAATATTTTTGCCATTTGCTTCACCTTCTTGGTGTGGACGTGGTTTATCTTATTCTCCAGTAATGATCAACGAAGGAAAGCTAAACGATCGGTTCTTCCAAAAATAATTCGTCCTAAAGAAACTATACTATGAAGTATTCTGTCAGTAGAAAGCTTGGATAGATAATTGCGTAAATTTTTTATTCTATGTGATGAGGATACCTGCGTATATCATCAATTAAATTCAAAGAAATTTACAGTATGCCTAATTTTTTAATATCCCTTGGTATTTAACTTCCAATCAAACAAGTCTTTAATATCCGAATTTATTTTTAGAATTCACAAATCTTGTAATTGTTTATTCATTAATGCAAACGATTCTTCTTCGGCTTGATCTCTCACTAAGCAATATTGCGATATATAAAGCATCAATACACTAAAAGGAAATATCATTAACATACCAAATGGGAATTTTAAACGTGCAATACCGTCAAAAGGACCCAAATAAGAAAGTAATAATAAAATAGATAAATAGGAAAAAAACCAATACAAACTAAAATTATTAACCCAAAATCGACGCTTATGATAACAAAGATAAATAATAAAACCGACTAAAATTGCAACATAAAGCTTCCATATCACTGAAAAACCGCACCAGTAAAGCATTAAATTAGCTACATAGAATGCAATATGGCAAATAATTAAACTCGCTGATAATCTGAAAGGACGATGTTGCTCAGGCTGCATTTTGCGTAAAGCTAATAAACAAATAGGCCCAATACCATACGAAAGTATGCTAGCTGAAGATAAAAAAGCCACCATTTTTTGCCAGCCTGGAAACGGCAAAAAAACACAAATTCCTACTAAAAAATTAGCATAAAGTGTTACATAAGGAATTTGAAACCGATTAAGCTTTAAAAAAAATTGCGGTAAATGTTTATTTAATGCCATGCCATATAAGATTCTCGAGGTAGCTGCGGTGTAAACTAATGTTGTACCTAAAGGAGAAAATGCTGCATCAAATAACAATAAGACCGCCACTACACTCAGACCTAACAACAAGCTTAAACCGACTAAAGGACCACTTTCACCTGGAAAACTAAGGTTCGGCCAACCTTGTTGTAGATACGTTTTCGGTACCGCCATTAAAAAGCTAAGTTGCAACATAAAATATAAAATAAAACCTACTAATACAGCACCTAAAATAGCAATGGGAATACTTTTTTGTGGGTTTTTTACTTCACCTGCTAACATTAAACCATTTTGAAAACCGGTATATGCAAATGCTATTCCTCCTGCGGATAAAGCCGAAAATATGTTTATCCAACTGCTTTTACTCGTTACATCCAGTGTGATATTTTGTAAAGTCGGCGATGTATGGATTAAAGCAACAATAGCAATCGACGGTAAAAGGAATTTTATGATGCTAGCGTATTTATTACATTCCGCTAAGAATTTAATGCCATAACTATTCAGTGCTACAATAAAAAACATCATTATTATTGCGACCAAATACCCTAAGTGTGATAACTTAAAATAAGTAGCTTCTTTAGTTAGTAAAATGGGAAAAAAATGACTGCTATATTGCAAAATAGCCTGAATTTCTATCGGTGTCATCACCACATAAGCAAGCCACGTGATCCAAGAGAATAAAAACCCAACTTCTCTGCCATGCGTATAAGTCGGATAATTCGATAATCCACCAGATATAGGCAACATAGTTCCCAATTCGCACAAAGGTAAAGCAATGAATAACATAAAAAGGGCCGCAATTATCCAACTGATAAGCGCATTCGGCCCAGCCATTTGTGCGCCTATAAAAGGTGTAAATAGCCAAGCTGAACCTATCATGCCACCCGCTGCAGCAATTAAGATATTAGTCGTGGAAATATCACGCTTTAACAATTTTTAAGTTCCGGGTAAAAATTTTCAATTTTTAAATTAATAGATATATTTATTGTAGCAATTTTTCTGTTTAATTCTTGTTATTGCTAAAAAAATAAACTCCATCGAGAACTTTTCAAAAGTTTAATCTTGACATATAATCAATTTCATTTTTCAAACTGAAATAGTTAGAAGCCTTTAATGCTATCACAAGTAACCTATATTTGGATGGATGGCTCTAAGCCAGTTCAAAAGCTACGATGCAAAATCCGAATTTTAAAACTTGATATCAAAGCTGTCGCTTTACAAGATTTCCCTGATTGGAGTTTTGATGGTTCTTCCACTTCTCAATCCAGCGGCAACTGTTCTGATCTTATTTTAAAGCCCATTGCGTTTTTCCCAGATCCCATTTTGGGGAAAGATAACTACCTTTTGTTGTGTGAAGTATTTAATATTAATAATACACCTCATGATAGCAACACGCGTGCTCTACTTCGTTATTTCATGGAAAACGGCGGAAAAACACAACAATGCTGGATAGGATTTGAACAAGAATATACGTTATTTCGCGGGATGCGTCCTTTAGGTTGGCCAGAATTCGGATATCCCGCTCCTCAAGGACCTTTCTATTGTGGCGTAGGAGCCGATGAAGTTTTTGGCAGACCACTTATAGAAGAACATACTGAGGCTTGTTTACAAGCAGGCCTTATGCTTTTTGGTGTCAATGCAGAAGTGATGCCTGGACAATGGGAATTTCAAATAGGTTATCGAGGCATCCCTTCAGAATCAGCTGATCCATTAACTGTTTCAGATCATCTTTGGTTAGCTCGTTGGTTATTATACCGATTAGGTGAAAAATTTAATATTAATGCCAGTTTAGACCCAAAACCCATAAAAGGTGATTGGAATGGCGCAGGAAAGCACACAAACTTTTCAACCAAAGCCATGCGCAACAAGAAAAATGGAATGAAAGCTATTTATGCAGCTATCGAAGCATTAAAAAAGCAGCACACAGAACATATTAATTATTATGGTTATCGTTTAGAAGAACGTTTAACCGGCACACATGAAACCGCTCCCATTCAGCATTTTTCTTCAGGCATAGCAAATCGACAAGCTTCCATCCGCATTCCAAATTCAGTTGCCGAACAGGGGTATGGATATATTGAAGATAGGCGTCCGGGCGCCAATGCGGATCCTTATCAAGTTTCAGCTAAGTTATTAGAAACTATTTGTAAAATAAAATCCCCTGTTCTTATAAAGTAAATTTTGATATAGGAAACTACTAAAAAATAAATTTCCTAAACT
>DAIQAW010000157.1:0-3358 GCA_036781465.1 Candidatus Aquirickettsiella sp. | reverse complement strand
ATATTCATATTGCCTAATATCTGCGTATTGGCATCGGCAGAGAGATCTAATTGTTTAAAACCAATAGTGATTAATTTAATACCAATGGGTTTCAGTTGCTTATTAACAATAGACAAAACAGAATCTATTTGCTGAGAGGACCCGTTCAGAATGAGTTGGCTAAAAGGTATAGGTATCTTTTTATCATTAAATAAAGTTGTTATCTGCTGACTGATTAATAGTTTAATTTGCTGAAAATTATTTTTGGTTTGTTGGTAATAGCGTACGGGATCACTAATGCGCCAATTGGCAAAATATTTATTAGTAATCGATTTTTTGGGTGAATTATTCTCAATGCTGGTTTCACTGAATACTAATGTTTGCAAGCGATTATCCAGTAATATGGGTCGCATTAAGAAAGGTATTATAAAATGTAAGCCAGGTTTAAGAATCGAGTCTGAATAGGATGTCAATTTTTCTTCAGACAATAATAAGCCAGTTTGACCTTCAGGGATGATAATAGCGCTTTGATAAAGAATAAATAATACACAGACTAAAAAGCCTAGGATTAAATGAATTTTTTTTCTTAGAATGATCATTCATATCCTCCCGAAATATTGTAACTACTGGGGATAGAGTTATTGGTTTTAAGTCTAAGTTCGTTGTTATCAGTATTTTCTTTCCTATCACGATTCGTCGAAGCAGTTAATTTATCTGTGTTTACAGAAGCTGTCATATTGGATTGATCGTGTGTAAAGGAATTGATAGTAGAATTATTAGCTACTAACAGTTTATTGCTGTGTGTAATCATTGTTTGTAAGGTGGCTAAATAAAGCTGTTTTTTTGTTAATGTGGGAGAAGCTTCATAAGCTGGGAGTAATGCTAAAAAGCGAATAATTTCTATTTTAGCTTTTAATACTATCTCTTGTTGGTAAGCATTGGCATCTACTATAAGTTGTTGTGCAAGCAATTGTGCACGGGGCTCAACTTGAGCCGCATAAACATTGGCTTGCTTTTCGAGTTGTTCTTTATCACTTTTTGCACTAGCAACATCAGTAAAAGAGGCTTGTAATTGTTCGGGTACTTGAATAGATACCAAATCAATATTTTTGACCGCTAATCCCGTTTGTTCTTTTATCAATGTATTTAGCTGTTTTTGTATGCGTGCTGCCAATGAAAAATGTGAGGTGTTTAATAGTTGATTTAAAGTGAACTGACTGAGTACACGATTTACTATGTTATTTATATTTTCTTGTAAGTTGGAGAAAGGATGAGCGGTTACAAAAAGAAAGCTGCGTGGATCAACGATAGAATAATCAATATTGATATTCACTGCAATTTTATTTTCATCGCGCGTTAATAAATTAACGCTAGTGGAAAATTTATTTATTTTTCCGGAATTGATTATTGTAGCGTGTTGAAAAGGTTTAAGGATCCAATGATAACCCGCACCCATCATAGAGCGATATGCCCCAAAATGGGTAATAACCGCTGATTCATCCGCATTGACCTTAAAAAAGCCCAGCGCAAGCCATGCAATTAAGCAGAAGATGGAAATCAGACTCATAGTCTTCGCATTAAGTTTTGCAGATAAGTAAGGGCGAGTAAGCGCCGATTTTTTATGCAATATTCTTAATTTAAATAAAGCGACGATTTTTTTATATAAATCACGCAGAAGTGCTTCTAGATCAGGCGGAGTCTGTTTGGGTCGTCCTGTCCACGGATCTTTGTTTTTGCTGGGATCACCCGGTTCGTTCCAGGGCATAATAGGCTCCAATTGTTAGCTTTGTAAGATTTTTTTAATCTCTGGTCTTTATAATACAGTTTACCTCTTTTTAGTGCAAAGTGGTTAACCCTTACATTTTAGGTGCACTGACTTGCCATTGCGTACATGTAACGCGATAATCCAGGAAATATCATAGCTATTTAAATATGCAGCTAGAATTTTCCTTAGAGGAGCATTCTAGGCATGCTGAGTCATTCTCGCAACTATTAATTCAGCGACAAATCGTTATGCTCTGGTGAAGAATTTGATAGATTAGGGGTATGAAGATTAAGCCGATAAGATTTTTCGCTGATTTTTTGATAAGTAAGACATTCGATGATTGCTTGGTGTAATAAGTCGATACCTATTCCAGACTGAGCAGATATCCAAATTTTAGATGGAAGACCTGCTGCGTTGCGTTCTAAACGCGGTGACATATCCTCCAATAAATCAATTTTATTGACAACGATCAATTGAGTAATGTGGTTGGTGTGTATTTGTTTTAGAACTTTATCGACTGCTTGGCTACATTCATTTTTCTCTGTATTAGTGGCATCCACTACATGCAATAATAGGTCAGCCTGTTGTGTTTCTTCTAAGGTTGCTCGAAAAGACACAACCAGATGATGGGGTAGTTGACGTATAAAACCCACTGTATCGGCCAAAATGGCTATTTGTCCATTGTTTAGAGATATACGACGTATACTGGGATCTAAAGTAGCAAAAGGCTGATTTGCAACAAAAACTGTTGCATTGGTTAAAGAATTGAACAACGTAGATTTCCCGGTATTGGTGTACCCGACTAAGGAAATATGCGGAAGTTGAGATTTTCTTCTTGCGCGTTGGCTTTGCGCACGTTGCGCACGAACCTTTTCTAAGCGTTTTTTTATAATTTTAATTTGTTGCCGAATCAAACGTTTATCGGTTTCTAATTGGGTTTCACCAGGCCCTCGTAAACCAATACCACCCCGCTGTCTTTCTAAGTGTGTCCAACCCCGAATAAGTCGGGTGGAAAGGTGCTCGAGTTGAGCCAGTTTAACCTGCAATTTCCCTTCAAAGGTACGTGCACGTTGCGCGAAAATATCTAGAATTAACCCAGTACGCCCTAATACTCGACATTGTAGTTTTTGCTCTAAATTACGTTCCTGAGCTGGACTTAGATCGTGATTAAACAAAATTAATTTTGCTCGATGAGCAATTACAGCGGCGCTTATTTCTTCAAGTTTACCCAAGCCAATGAAATATTTTACTTGTGCTTTACGTTGTCGTCCAGTGATGAGAGCCATTGTTTGGGCGCCCGCTGCTAGAGCTAGCTCGTGAAATTCTTTTACTATTTCTTTTGGTTCATATTTTTTAAAATAGATATGAACTAATAGTGCTAGCTCACCGCTTCGGGGACGTTCAAGCATTACTGATTTCTAGTTCCTCGTCAGTTGCATTACAACTTTGTAAATCATTATTTTCATCAATACTTGCTAATTTAACATTCTTTGCTGGAACGACTGTTGATATAGCATGTTTGTAGACCATCTGGCTAACTGAGTTTTTTAATAAGACTACGAACTGATCAAATGATTCTACTAAAACCTGAAGTTTAATTACGTTAACAAGATA
>DAIQAW010000156.1:0-3382 GCA_036781465.1 Candidatus Aquirickettsiella sp. | reverse complement strand
CTGTACGAGTCCTGTGTGGTTTATATGCTTCATGTTTTCGTTCATTTGGCTCATCTTGTTTTGGATTGTTTAACGGCTTAAACATTAATTTTAGTGGAGGTTGCGGTCTAATTAAATCACTATAGTTAAATCTCATCTCCGCTATCTCTATTCCAATTTGCTCGAGTTTCTCTCTCACTTCTTGGCGGGTTTCCTTGTGCTTAGTCGTTAATTTAGGCTCAATTTCATCGAGCCTAGCAAGGAGATCATCCATTATTTTTTCCAATTCCTCAACGCGTAAATTATTCTGTTTTATTCTCTGTTTATTTTCCTGTTTGGCCAAACACTCTTCTAAGGTCTGTAAGCCTTGTTTTATTTGTTCCATTGATTCTTTTGCTAAACATCTAAAATCTTTAAATAATTCGATTTGTATCTCTTGCAGATTTTTGATTCCAAATGATTTATCTGGATGAATAATAAAACACTTTTTTTAAATAAAATAAGATCCTTTAGTAAAATATTAGCTTGTTGGATGGCTTTTTTATCCGGTGCAAGCCGTTCGCATCTCACCTTGTGAATCATTTTTCATAACGCTCTAATTGATGATTAATCAATTGCTTTATCATAGATAGGATAGATTCTAGGAAAGTTTTTATCCTAGGAAATTGTTCAGGCGATTTATCTTGTAGCATTGATTCGAATATTTGTCGTTTCAGCTTGATCCATTTTCCTATTGACTGGGTCGAGTAAGTCATTTTCTTTCCAGTGCAAGGATCAACACAGGTATCAAACGGGATAGGCTCATCAAAATAAATAGGCTCATCAAAAACTTTTTCATGCCAAGCAGATAAGTAACAGAATAACATCATTTCGTGTCTATCAAATTCTTTTTCAAGCTGTTTTTGTAAACTGTCTTTGTTTTCAATGTCCAGAGAAGCTAATTTTTCATTCATTAATTTGTCAAAAAACTTCCAATTTCTCCTCAGATAAAGATCTACACTTTGATCATTTTTTTTGAATTTTAAGTTTCCCGCATGTTTCTCTATATATTTGTCAAGCTTCATAGTGGTTTGATATAACCTTTGATATAAGCTTTGCACAATCTCTTCACCCATATACTGTTCAAACACACAGTCGATGGGCTTTTCTATACCATAGAGATTTTCTACACAAGCTTCACGAACGGCTAAACAGCGCTGATAATAGGACCAGAGCTTAATTTTGCTATTAATAGCGGTAAATAAACTTAATAACCACCTTTTCCAAAAGGGTTGCTGCCAATAATGAATGATCTCAAGTTGCAGCTGTTCTGGAGAGAGGCCAAATAGCCGTATCGTATCAAGGCTACTTTCCTCGTGAGTCCATAAAGGTTTATCAACCGTAAGTGAAGAATCTATTTGAATAAAAGTAATCCATTTAGGTCCCCACCCCCAGTACATCCCTTCAAAAGGCTCTTTAGCTATTCTATCCGTTAGATCTTTCCATAATCTATTTTTCATTCCTTAAGCCTTCCTTACTTTTATCTTAACGTTTTGCAGAAAATCGGGTACTCGGTCCAGGTTCATCTGATGCGGATTCAGGGTCTTGGTTTTTTATGTGAAAATCTAGTTTCTAAGTGTCCAATCCCTCTATTAAAAATTTTTTTTGTCGGTTTGTGTTCATCCTTAATCGCTGACTTAATATTTGTATTCATGTCTTTCTTCAATTAATCTAACCTGCTAGTCAATTTATAATGCAATTCCGATCCGTGTAACCAACCTAAATCTGCATTCTTAGAAATAGCGGTTATTTCATCTAATATACTTTGCGCATTGGATATCGACCCAATGGTTACGTTTCCTGCATTATGAAATAAAATAAGGCTTTTACCTACTCTCCAATAGATCTCGATAAACTCGCGCTCCCTTTGTTTAGAAGGATTTGATAATTCATACCTTTCTCATAATCGATTCAGTAAACGCTCAAAATTACTTAAATTATGCGAATAAATTATTTTTTCTAATCGTTCAGTATAATTTATAAGAGAATCTAACAATTTAAGCATTATTTCTTTGGAGTTTGGATAATTTTCTAAAGCTTCTTCCGCCATACTGATTAAAGTTTTACGAGAGGAAATATGTTTTAAAATAGCTTTTTTAAAGTCTTTATTTTCATAGATCTGCATTAATATAGGTTTTTCCTCCCCTTGCTGTTCAAATAAATTAGCGGTTCCGTATCCAATAAACAGTTCATCATACGGGTCATTGTTTCTTAATGCCTCTTCCAATAAGTAATAACCTAAGGTATTGGCCTGGTTATCAACGGATCGATTTAAATTCAATCTAAACAAAGGTAACCGACCTAAAATATATTCTGCATGATCATAATACACTGCATTGGTTTTCGGGATTAGCTCCATCTCTAACGGAAATCTCTCCCGATTAACCGTAATACTATTCGCTTGTTTTTCTTCTAACATGAATTTAAATTCTTTTTAAACATTTTAATCTTATCTTCATCTGTCTCACATTGTAAGGAATTTTTTGCCTCATTAAATAAACGTAAAAATTCATCCTGATTAAATCTTTCTTTATTAAAACGTTGCTCTCCTGTTCGGTCTTTAGATAATCGTTGGTTAATTTCTTTAAAGATTACTAGTGATTCAGGATCAGTCGGTTCATTTATTTGCAGATTTTCAATATAATAGTTTTTAGAAAGCAATTGATTTAACGATTGATAACTTTCTAGGCTAAGTTCGGTATTTCTTAAATCCAAGACTTTAATTTTAGCGTAGTGTAATGCCTGCGAAAGAATCATTAAATTATCTGCTTCGTCTTCATTGGGTAATAGCTCTAAAGTCAAATGCCTGAATTTAGGCCGCCTTATAAAAAATTTAATCCAAGCCCAGTGGTGAAATTCAGCATTGGTTAGTATTAATTTCGATATAGTTAACTCGGTTGAACCATCTGCAAACGGTGCAAATCGAGCCAGAAAATAAAGTATAAAACTTGAACTCAGCGGATAATAATTTTCTTCGTGGAAAACAGTCACATCATCAATCGCAATGACAGTCCATGTAGACGAAAATTTCAAAATTTGATCCAACAATATTTGAATTTGCTCATCTCGATAGGCAGGCTCTGAAGCAGGGTTTTCAAGCAGTTCTACAATAAAAGTGACATTTTTTAAAACGACCCTACAATCCCAACTAATAAAATCCTTATGTTGTCGTCCTAAATAATTGATACAATAATTCAATGCTCCGGGTGTTATGACCCCATTAGATAAAATAAAGTGGCCTGTTTTTAGAAAGGAATGTAAAATCTTATCTACATCAGCTCTAGTTAGTTGGGTTTGAGAATTAAAATTAGGTGGCATGATAACTCCTTATTGTAATCGTTTCCAATTTTTTATAATTTGAATG
>DAIQAW010000155.1:0-3385 GCA_036781465.1 Candidatus Aquirickettsiella sp. | reverse complement strand
TAGTGTTAAACTGTGATGCACGTTTAGATCCTTTTTTGCATTTTATAGTTGCTTAGTTTACTAAAACAGTAAAATTTTAACATGAGTCATACACTTAAAAAAGAATTTATTTTTGGTTTTCATGCCATTAACGCGTTATTAAAATCACAGCCAGAAAGAATATGTCAACTCTATCGACAACAGGGTCGTGAAGATAAACGCATTCAGGAGATTCTGCAGTTGGCAGATTCTCTTGATATTCCAGTGCAAAGTTTATCGAAGTATCAATGTGATGAATGGTCGAATGGTGGCGTACATCAAGGTATATTAGCAGAAATAAAAACTTCTAAACAATTAAATGAACGTGATTTATTTATTTTGTTAGCGCATCGATTACAAGACCCAACAAGATCCCCGTTTTTATTAGTGTTAGATGAGGTTCAAGATCCGCACAATTTAGGTGCCTGTTTGCGTTCTGCGAATGCAGCCGGTGTAGATGCTGTTATTATTCCACAGAACCGTTCGGTAAATATGACAGCAAGTGTGCGAAAAATAGCCGCAGGTGCAGCTGAAATGACGCCGCTTTTTGCAGTCACAAATCTAGCAATGAGCTTAGAAAAGCTAAAAAAAGCCGGTGTGTGGTGTTATGGTTTAGATCATTCAGCCACACAGCTTATTTATGATACCACATTGACTGGAGCATTGGCGTTGGTTTTGGGCGCCGAAGGTAAAGGTTTACGTCGCTTAACCAAAGAACGCTGTGATGGCTTGATCGCTATTCCAATGGCAGGTAGTGTCAGCAGTTTAAACGTTTCGGTTGCCGCCGGGGTCTGTTTATTCGAAGCGGTTAGGCAAAGACAATAAAATCCAACTATGATACTATTTACCGTCTTATGTTGCGGTAAAATAAAATACAATCTTGTATTGTTATTAGAGACCTAATTTTTTATTTAAAATTGCAAGGAGATCCTAAGTATGTGTCGTAAATTCTTTCCAGCAATAGTGATTATTATTGCTGTTCTGATGGCTATCGCTGCAAGTCTTGCGAAACCTGAATCGGTAGATACCATCGTCATGGTTTCGCGATTCTTCGATATTATGCTGCCGATTTTAGCTGTGGGGGCATTGATAAAATATTTATGCTGTCCTCGCTCACACAAAGGCTGCCATTGCGGTTGCGATCATTGTAAGATGTGTAACAAAAAATAAGTTGATTATTTTTTTACCATCTCCCATCTGCCTTTGTTGAGTGAAAGGCAAAGATTAGGTCTTTTAACTCAAGCTAGATCCCGCGGTTTAAACCGCGGGATAATTTCAAAAATTTATTTAACAACAACATCACACGTTATGTCGCTTGAATTAGATACCCATTATATGCAGTGTGCTTTAGAAGCAGCAGAGCTTGCAGAAAAGTATGGAGAAGTTCCGGTCGGTGCGGTATTGGTGCTGAATAAACAGATCATCGGCAGCGCTTATAATCAAACACTAACGCAGTGTGATCCCACCGCACATGCTGAAATTTTGTTACTGCAACAAGCAGCCAAACAGCTAAAAAATCATCGTTTAGTCGAATCGACATTGTATGTTACCTTAGAACCTTGTTTAATGTGTGTTGGTGCGATGATTCAAGCTAGGATTAAACGGTTGGTGTTTGGTGCTTATGATACACGTTTTGGCGTAATAACCATGCAATGGTCCCTTTTAAAGGGACAAAATCATACTTTTGATTTTACTGATGGGTTATTAGCTGAAATTTGTGCAGAAAAATTACAGAAATTCTTTAAACACAAACGTCATTGCACAAACGTCATTGCTTAATGCACAAGGCGATCATAAAAGTTAATTGCGTAATCTCAGTTCAGTGTTTAACGTATTTCTTTATAGTCTACATCCTATATAGTTTATGCTAATATAGCCATAGTACTTATAACGAGCCTAAAAGGTGCAAACAGATAATATTTCTGTTTTTTCATAAGCGGGTAGCTACTGATTAAAGTAGGAGGGATGGCTGAGCGGTTGAAAGCAACGGTCTTGAAAACCGTCAAGGGGGTAACTCCTTCCAGGGTTCGAATCCCTGTCCCTCCGCCAAAAAAATGAAATTGACAAGAGGAGTTGGCGTTCCATGATTAACGTCGTTATCGTTGACGATCATGCCTTAGTACGTTTAGGTATGAAGCGCTTGTTAGATGATGTTCGTGATATTAATGTGGTCGGTGAAGCCGAAAGTGGTGAAGCTGCCATTAATTTAGTAAAGGAAACTAAGCCTGATGTGGTATTGATGGATCTAAAAATGCCGGGTATAGGTGGATTAGATGCCACCCGTCGTTTGATTCGTGTTAATCCTAAACTTAAAATTATCGTCGTCACTGTATTTAGTGAAGGGCCTTTTCCGGATCGTCTCGTGCGCGCTGGGGCAGCAGGATATATTACTAAAAATACTAATGCTGAAGAATTAATTACTGCAATTCGGAAAGTAGTTGCCGGTCAAATTTATATAACCTTAGAAATTGCGCAAAAAATGGCATTACGTCAGGTTTCTGATGCGTCCAAATCACCTTTTGCTCAACTTTCCGAACGTGAATTACAAGTTATGTACATGGTTACGCATGGTACAAAAGTGAACGGTATTGCCAAAAAACTTTGTTTAAGCCCTAAAACAGTGAATACCTATCGCTACCGATTGTATGAAAAATTAGGGGTACATAACGATGTCGAATTAACCCATCTTGCTTTACGCTATGGCTTATTGGAAGAAGAAGAGGGTTATGCCGATAAATCCCCAGAAACTCCGAAGGAATAATATCCCCCGATTTATTTTATGCGTCTTATTTGCATGATAATAATGGAGTTTTTTCTGAAGGGGAACCAGTAGGATTTTCTTCATATTCTGTGTTACTTTTAAATAAAACTTGCTGACGACTCATAGTGAATAAATTATTTGCTTGAATTGGAATTGGGGTTGATGCACTGGCTACGCGGATAGGTTTATTTAATAAGGAGGGTGGTGATGCCCTTAAGTTTGCTTTAAAATCTGGAGCAAAGAATTGATCAGCCAATGCATGCTTAATCTTTAATTCTTTTGCTGTCGCTAAATTATCTGCTTTATATTGGCTGACTAAAATAATACCTTCGTGAGTTTTTCCCTCAATTAAAAGTTGCTTACCAATTTTTCTATTAAACCCTCTGTCTTAAAAACTTTATTTTCATAAGAAGTTATCAAATTAACGTTATCATGCGTCTGAAATTGACACAATCCTTTCTTATGTTTTTGCCATTGCCAAGCTTCGCCTATAGCATTCGCCATCTCTCTTTTGATTTTTTCTATATTTAATGGATTTGTATTTGATATTACAAAAATAGGCTTATTTAGCGTTAACAAATATAAAAATCTATTCGTTGAGTCGGA
>DAIQAW010000154.1:0-3385 GCA_036781465.1 Candidatus Aquirickettsiella sp. | reverse complement strand
ACAAATTCGATTAAACAATCATCAGCAGCAGGCTATTGAGAGTATTTTTAATTCATTAGATAAATTTCAAGCTTTTCTTTTAAATGGTGTGACAGGAAGTGGAAAAACCGAAGTTTATTTGGAAGTGTTACAAGCTGTGCTCGATCAGGGTAAACAAGCATTAGTATTAGTTCCAGAAATTGGTTTAACACCGCAAATGTTAGCTCGATTTCGAAAGCGTTTTTCAGTGCCTTTGATATTATTTCATTCTAAATTAACCGATAAGCAGCGTTTAGAAAATTGGTTACTTTCTAAATCAGGTAAAGCATCTATTATCATTGGTACCCGTTCCGCTTTATTTACACCTTTATTGTGTCCTGGGGTTATCATCATCGATGAAGAACATGATAGTTCTTTTAAGCAACAAACGGGCTTGCGTTATCACGCTCGAGATTTAGCGATAGTACGAGGACGTTTAGAAAATATACCTGTTATATTGGGTTCTGCTACTGCATCTTTAGAAAGTATTTATAATGCAAAGCAAAATCGTTATCAAATACTGCATTTACCTCACAGAGCAGGATCCGCCATACCACCTACTTTTCATTTTATAGATTTACGACATCAAAAACTCGATCAAGGGTTTTCTCCTGCATTATTACAAAGCATAGGAAATCATTTGCACAAACAAGGCCAAGTACTTTTATTTTTAAACCGACGAGGTTTTTCTCCTGTTACTCTTTGTCATGATTGTGGTTGGACAGCAGACTGCCAATATTGTGAACAAAAAATGAATTTTCATAAAAAGCCGGCTCATTTACAATGTCATTATTGCGGTTATCGACGTCCTTTCGACGTTCGTTGTCCTGAATGCCAAGGCCAACAATTACTTGCTTTGGGTCAAGGTACACAACGTCTAGAACAAACCTTGCAAAAATACTTTCCTGATACCGGGATAGTTCGGATTGATCGAGACAATACCCAACGTAAAGGGAGTTTGGATAAATTATTAAAAAATATACATGCAGGTGAAAGTCAGATTTTGATTGGAACGCAAATGTTAGCGAAAGGACATCATTTTCCAAATGTTACTTTAGTGGGTATTTTAGAAGCAGACAGCGGGTTATTTAGTGCCGATTTTCGAGCTTTGGAACATACCGGTCAATTACTCACTCAAGTAGCAGGGCGATCCGGACGAGCAGATAAACCTGGAGAGGTATGGGTTCAAACCTATCATCCAGATCATCCTTTGTTAAACCATTTGTTAGAACGAGGTTATTTCAGTTTCAGCGATATATTATTGAAAGAAAGAAGCGCTTCTGCATTACCTCCTTACAGCTATTTGGCACTTATGCATGCCGAAGCCTTAAGTTCAGCTTGTCCGATGGATTTTTTAAATGAAGTAAAAAATCGGGCTGAATTAGTTGGGGGAGAAATCAGTATATTAGGGCCAGTTCCTTCCTTGCGCCCGCGGCGTGCGGGTTATTATCGATGCCAATTACTATTACAGGCAAAACAGCGGAACGTTTTGCAGAGCTTATTAGAGCAGATAATTAAACCTATCAGTCTGCTTGGCAGTAGTCGACGAGTTCGTTGGTCACTGGATGTCGATCCTATCGAGCTTTTTTGACTTTCATACTTCTTTTACCTTCATTAAAGGTCTAGAATACTAAAAATAATGAAATAAAAAGTATTCCTTTTATGACAATTAGTGTGTTTGATTTATTCTCTGTTGGTATAGGTCCATCGAGCTCGCATACCGTAGGTCCTATGAAAGCTGCCTACGTTTTTGCGGAAAATCTAGCATTAGATAATGAATTATTCAATGAGGTTAGCTGTATAAAGGTTGAGTTGTATGGTTCACTCGCCTTAACCGGTCGTGGTCATGGTACAGATGTAGCTGTTTTAAATGGTTTAGAAGGACAACTTCCTGAAACAGTTAATCCCGACGAGGTTGTGCCACGCGCCAAAACTATTATTCAGAGTTGTGAAATTCAATTAGCGGGAAGAAAGAATATCGCATTTTCTGAGCAAACCGATTTATTATTTTTACAGAAAGAATTATTGCCCTTGCATACCAATGGTATGCGTTTTAGTGCCTTTAATGCACAAGGTTTTCTTTTAAGTAGTCAAATTTATTACTCCATCGGCGGGGGCTTTATTGTTACTGAACAAGAGTTTGGTCTGCAGCATCATAAGGATGCTATTCCACTGCCTTATCCTTTTTCTACTTCTACTGAGCTGTTTTATGCCTGTAAAAAAAACAACTTAAGCATTTCAGAGCTTATGTTAGCTAATGAAAGACAATTAGCGCCTGATAGAGAAATACGCAAGGATTTATTGAAAATAGCCGATATTATGCAAGCCTGCGTGGATAAGGGTTGTCTTTCCCAAGGAATATTACCCGGTGTGCTTCAAGTCAAGCGTCGGGCCCCTGAATTGTTTAGCAAAATGAGTAACAAAGCAATTTCAAAATTAGCAACCTTTCCTAGCTCATTATTATGGCCAACCATTTACGCAATGGCAGTTAATGAAGAAAATGCAGCGGGAGGTCGCGTGGTGACTGCCCCAACGAATGGTGCAGCAGGTATTATTCCGGCAGTATTAACCTATTATCGTCGTTTCTATGTAGATGTTAGTGAGCAATCAATCACTGATTTTTTATTGACTGCTGCTGCTATCGCTTTACTCTATAAAATGAATGCATCAATTTCCGGTGCGGAAGTGGGTTGTCAGGGTGAAGTCGGTGTGGCGTGTTCTATGGCTGCGGGAGCACTCACTGCTATATTAGGCGGAACATTAGAACAAATAGAAAATGCCACAGAAATGGCAATGGAACATCATCTGGGATTAACCTGCGATCCTGTCGCGGGCTTAGTTCAGATCCCTTGTATCGAACGCAATGGAGTAGCAGCAGAAAAAGCCATTAAATTAACTTATTTAGCTTTAATGGAAGATGGGAAAAATAAAAAAGTATCCTTAGATAAGGTCATTGAAACCATGTTTGCCACTGGAAAAGATATGATGGCAATTTACAAGGAAACCTCTCTAGGTGGTTTGGCAAAGACACTCGCCGTCAATATTCCTGAATGTTAGTTTGAGGCTAAAATCAGGTGACTGAATTTGCTTTTTTTTGAGACGATACGAATGAGAAAAAACTTAGAGTGTCCTATCCATTATATTAGATTTCTGAGTTCAGAATATCAGAAGATACCATATTAAGAGATTGACATTATTGCATTAGGAGCTTGGCCGAGTGAAGATTGTTTGTTTGATTGGTCTATGGCTTGATAAAAATGAAAATCTTGTCTGGAATAAAGTTTTATAAACTACATCAAATTGTTCGGTTATTAAAACCATATCCAAAATTGTTCCCGGCGCCGAAATGGATCAATTAAGTGAAGAT
>DAIQAW010000153.1:0-3418 GCA_036781465.1 Candidatus Aquirickettsiella sp. | reverse complement strand
GACTTTTTCTGTGTAAATTCTTTTTTTAATTTTTTTATTACTATACGCGCATACAAGTAACGCGCATATAAGTAAAGCTGTGGATCCGATTGGCTGGAAAATTATTAATCCATTTCCAGCAATTGTAGAGCCAGATAAAAGCTATTCCGAAACATATCGCTAACGAGTAATCAGCAAGAAGTGATGAATAAGCTGTTAACAGTGGAAAAAAACGGACCTTATTTTTCTTTTGAGGATCATTGTACAGGCTTAAAGTTAGCCCCCCAACAAACTTGCAAGGTGATTGTTCATTTTTGTTCCTCGATAGAAGCAGTACGAAGTGTTCAATTGACGTTAAGATACAATCTTAACGTGGTGCCTTTACCTCCACAAGAGATTACAGTCAAAAAAAATTTTCACTTTCAGGCAATGTGAACCCTGGGAGTTCAGATGGAGAAAATTGGGAGACGTTTAATACTACGTCTGCCAATCCGAATAAAGTTATTTGGAACGAAACTTTAGGTGAGTTTATCACCGTTGGTGCAATGGGAATTATCGAAACTAGCCCTACCGGAAGACGTTGGACACGTATCCCCGTGTCTACCACTAGCACTTTAAATTCAATTGTATGGAATAAAGATTTGAAGCATTACGTTATTGTAGGCAATGAAGGGGTGATTTTAACGAGTTCCGATGGTTATAGTTGGCAAATAGAATCATCTAATCTAACAGGTATTGCTTGGAGTGATTATTTAAAGAAATATGTGGTAGTAACGTCGACAAAGTATCGCTATCTCAGCAGTGATGATGCTAAGCGGTGGCTATCTTATGAAAATTTTGTTTTAGATCAACCTATTTATGCTATCGCCTGGAGTTCCAGTCTTTCTGAATTTGCTGCGGGTGGACTTTTTCACACCATTTGTTCTAGCAAAGAGAGCTCGTTAGTTTTAATTCATCTTTAGCGAACGATTTAAGAAATTTTCAAACAATTAAAAATAACGCCGACGCGCTGTATATAGGTGAAAATGGTAGACTGCAGAGTCTACAAGACGATATGGCAAGATATAATAAGGTTATAGATGAATGCAATGTTGCCATTGCAGCGAGCTCTACCTTTTTAGGTCTAGGAATTGTCGCAATAATTGTGGGTGCTGTTTTAGTAGTTACAGGTGTAGGAGCTCCATTGGGCACAATAATAGCAGGAGGCGGTGTAGTTGTTAGTGGCGTGTCGGGAGGTGTATTAGGTATGTATCTTGCGCGAAAAGAAGAAGCGGAAAGTGGCTATAAAAAGGCTGTTGTGGAATTTGAGACTGCCCAAACACAATGCGCTATTTTACAAGCTCTCAGACAATTTTATCTCTTTAGGGGAAGCTAATACTAAAGCCAGTGGCGCTGTATTAAAAATGATTAATGCGTGGCAAGATATGGGTGATCAATTTTCAGAACTTGCTAAAGCGGCACAGGAAACTGTTGGTGAAAACACACCGTTTCTTATTAAACTAAAATTAAAAGGGGCGCTAGAAGATGTAAAAACTCTGAAATCATTTGCTGCTGCCAGGTAAATGGAATTTTACCCGTAGTTCCTGATGAACAGTTGGTTAGAAATCTACGTTGACCTAATTCTTGGTTGAATAAACACATTCCTGGTATTGCTTTTAGAGATTTTGTGTATGGTATGAGAAAGAAAGGCTACTTTGACAGAGGTCGTAATGGATGGCGAACGCGTGCTCATCATGTTTGTACTCCATCTATCGAATGCAATAAGTAGCGGCGTATACAGTCTCTGGTCTCGTCACATACTCATTAGAAAATTTTAAAGCCCGTCTGAAGGCTCTAAAAGCGAAGGTAGCTGAAGAAGGGTATTTTCTTTAAGGCAAGTTTATTTGCTAAACTTTGCCTGACAGTCATTCCTTAAAAACCAGCAACTGTAAGATCAGGTTTGAGCTAGTACAAATAAAAACTAACAAATAGTCTAATTCCTCAGTAGCCTTTATAAACTCTTTCCGGAAATTATAGTTTATCTATGCCTTTTTATTTGGTAATAGGTTTTGCAAAGCCTCCTATGGAAAGTTTATTAGCAGCAAGAGTCACTCAAAATTATACAGAATTACCGAATGTGTAGAGTAATCGCATCTATCTATTTGATTTTAGGCTATTTTCTAAAAAGAGTGCTTCCCAAGTTTATGATTAACAGTCATCCACTCATAATAATGGAGTTATTTTTGATAAATTGCTATCTTTACTACTTTAGTTTTTGAATTAACCAGTCAATTTAGCGCATAGTTAGTGTCCTGTCATTTATATTTATTTCTTTGTTTCAAGGGTATTTTTTTAGTTTAATCATAGAGGCACAGTTTGTTTTTTGATGTAACGCTAAAAATTTAATGATTTCTAGGTATAAAGTGAATTTGAATAAATTTCTACTAAGAATTAATTGTTGAAATAAATTTATTTCAGCTCTTGACCCATGCTACCTCTGCTATTACTATAAGCGGCCTTAACGGCTTAATTCCCCGATAGCTCAGCTGGTAGAGCAAATGACTGTTAATCATTGGGTCACAGGTTCGAGTCCTGTTCGGGGAGCCAGCATCATTAGAGAGTTTTGTAACGAGATCCTGCAGGTTAAGTTTCATTGGAGAGTATAATGTACGCAGTTATTTGCAGCGGCGGAAAACAATATAAAGTCGCTAAACAAGAAATTATTAAGCTCGAAAAGCTCCCAGAAGCGCTTGAGAGCATCGTTGAATTTCCGGTGATGCTGTTGGCAGATGAAGACGGCTGCAAAATAGGTGCCCCTTATTTAGCGGGTGCAAAGGTTAAGGCCTGTGTGGTGGAGCATGGTCGTGGCGATAAAGTGACTATTATTAAAATGCGACGTCGTAAGCATCATAGAAAGCAAATGGGTCACCGACAACACTATACGGCGGTAAAAATTACCGAAATTATTAGATAATTACTAAGAGTTTATAGAGATTATATCATGGCACACAAAAAAGCAGGCGGAAGTACCCGTAATGGTCGCGATTCACACTCAAAACGTTTAGGTGTAAAACACTTCGGTGGTGAATTGGTTAAAGCAGGCAATATTATTATCCGTCAACGCGGCACCCATTATCATCCAGGTAATAATGTCGGTATTGGCAAGGATCACACTTTGTATGCTTTAGTGCAAGGCGTGGTTAAGTTTGCTCGTAAAGGAGCTAAACTCAGACGTTATGTAAATGTGGTCCCTGTATTAACCGAATCGGTTGAACACGTTTAAAATAAAATCGTTTTTTAATAATAGTTACCCCGCTCAGCGGGGTTTTTTATGAAATTTTTAGATGAAGTTGAGATACTAGTAGAGGCAGGAAAGGGCGCAGTATGTTACGTTAGTTTTCGTATCGAAACATTTATTGCCTTAGGCGGCTCGGATGGGCGCGTTGGGGGTGATGGGTGC
>DAIQAW010000152.1:0-3423 GCA_036781465.1 Candidatus Aquirickettsiella sp. | reverse complement strand
AAGCTTATCAACAAGGACTTAATCCAACTTCTATGAATAATTTTTTGTTATTAACGACAAAAGATGGACACTTCAAACTAGAAAAAAGCCCACATAAATAAAAGCAAATTCAAATTAACCAATTAATGGCATATAGAGTATAAAATAGGCAAAATCTTTCTCTTTAGCTTAATTAGCGCATCAAAGTATTATGTTAAAAATTTTATGACAAAAACTATCATCATTGTAGGTTGCCAATGGGGCGACGAAGGTAAAGGGAAAATTGTTGACTTGTTAACGCAACATGTTAAAGCGGTCGTACGTTTTCAAGGTGGACACAACGCGGGACATACCTTAGTGATTCAAGGTAAAAAAACAATCTTACGTTTAATTCCTTCTGGAATCTTGCATGCTGGCGTAGAATGTTTAATTGGGAATGGCGTAGTCATTTCACCAGAAGCCCTACTCAAAGAAATGGAAGAATTAGAGCAACAAGGTATCCCTGCGCGTCAACGCCTAAAGCTTAGCGCTACCTGCCCTATTATCTTACCCACACATATCGCACTTGATGAAGCACGTGAAAAAAACGGAAAAAATGCCATTGGCACTACCAAACGCGGCATTGGACCCGCCTATGAAGATAAGGTTGCACGACGTGGTTTACGACTCTGTGATTTCTTTCATCCACAACAGTTCGCTGAAAAATTAAAAATACTGTTTCATTATCACAATTTTATCCTAGAACACTATTATCAAACTCAAACTATTGATTACGAAAAGGCTTGCACGCAGTTAGTAGCATTAGGTAAACAGTTAGTTCCTTTAATTACCGATATTCCTGCGCTTTTAGCTGAATATCATCAAGCAAAACAAACTTTACTATTTGAGGGCGCACAAGGTACATTTTTAGATATCGATCAAGGCACTTATCCCTATGTCACTTCTTCCAATACCATTGCTGGCTCTGCAGCCACAGGTAGTGGTTTAGGAATCCGTTGTTTTGATTATGTATTAGGCATTAGCAAAGCATATAGTACACGCGTCGGTAACGGTGTTTTTCCAACCGAGTTACTCGATCAAGATGGTGATAATCTCAGAGATCGCGGCAATGAATATGGAAGTGTCACCAAACGTCCACGTCGTTGCGGATGGTTGGATATCGTGTTATTGCGCCGAGCAATCCAGCTGAATAGTACCTCAGGTTTATGTCTAACTAAATTGGACGTACTTGATACACTAGCCACAATTAAAATTTGCACGGCTTATCGATTAGAATCACAACAAGTAATCACCGATTTACCTTTAAATCCAGACGATCTCTTACAATGCACTCCTCTATATGAAGAACTTCCTGGATGGCAAACATCGACAACGCCAATTAAAGAATTTGCCAAACTACCACAAAACGCACAAGCTTATTTACGTCGAATTGAAACATTGGTTGGTGTACCAATAGTAATTGTCTCTACCGGCGCTGATAGAGATGAAACCATCGTTTTGGAGAAGATAGTTTAACCACAAATTGAAGACTCTTTAAATTCAGATTTTACTTCTATTGCTTCAGATTTAGGATGCAATCCTATCAACATATTTTCAGCTAATTCTTCTCGAGATAGGAGCGGAGAAAGATCTTCTAAAGGTGGAGAAACAATAGAACCATCCTTTTGTAAAGCTAAGGATAATTTAGGACTAAATAATTGTTCTGGATGTGTGAATACTTCGCAAATAGCGGGTCCAGATAAATTTTGTACTTTTGGAATTTCTGATGCTACATCTTCCCAGTTACGTATAACAAAAGATGGAATATCAAATGCTTGTGCTAAAGCTGAAAAATCTGGACAACTCACGCCCGATTGTTTATTAGTCCCTGCATACCTACCAGAAAATAATGCTTTTTGGGTATGTTTAATCATAAGATATCCATCGTTGTTAAACACAATTATTTTTATAGGTAATTGATGATGAACTATGGTTTGTAATTCTTGCAAATTAAGCATCATTCCACCATCACAATTCAAACAAATTATCTCAGCGTTTTTATTGGCAAATGCTGCACCAATAGCTGCTGGAAGCGCATAACCCATTTCACCTAGACCGGTCGATGTAATTAAACGCTGTCCTTTTTTTATCGATAAAATTTGATGCGTACTCAACAAAGCAGTCCCCATATCAGTGACTATTATTTGGTTCTTAGTAAAATACTTTGAGAGTTTTTGTATGAAAGTATAAGAATTTATAAAGCCATCACGATCCTGATATTCATAATTCAGAATGGGATATTTATTTCGATAATTATTACATTGTTCTAACCAAAGTTTGGATTTAAGGCGGCATATGGAGTTGGATTGACTAAGAGCCAATAGTGTTTGCATAAAATCTTTAGCATCTGCTTGTATCGGTATAGACACTTTTTTTCCGTATTTTTGCAGCTCTGCCAAGTCAATATCGACCAGGGCTAATTTTGCATTTCTAATAAATTCATTTAAATCATAACCAATTTGGGGAATAGCTAAACGTGTTCCAACTGCCAAAAGAAAATCGCAGTTTTGTAAAATAAAATTAGCCGCTCGTTGACCATAAACCCCTGCTCTGCCAAAAACTAAAGGATGATCGGATGAAATCATATCAATCCCTGCCCAAGAAATTAGCACAGGACATTGTAAAAAATTAATAACCGGTTCAATTAAATCCACTGCGTCGGCTAAACGAATACCGTGTCCTAACCAAATCACCGGTCGTTGTGCTTTGATTAGTTCAGTCCATACTTGATTTACTGCCCAATCAAGATCAGTAATTTGCGAAGAATTTATAGAATTAGGTTTTAAGGCTATAATCGGTTTATATGGAGGTAAATTGGAATCATCTATATCCAAAGCTTGAATATTCATGGGAAAATCTATCCAACAGGGTCCTGGTTTAGCATTCAAGGCATAATAATACGCAGTTTCTAAAGTTAATAATGTTTCGTTCGGATTAAGAACTCTGGCAGCATATTTTGTAACCTTACTCACCATGGCCACGGAATCATATCCTTGTACTCCCCAAATCCTTAAAGAATTATCATCCAAAGTATATTTAGAGTTTTCATTACCTGAAATAACTAAACAAGGAATAGAATCCATCCATGCGCTGACCACTCCAGTCACCGCATTGGTTGAGCCAGCACCCGTTGTAACAATAGCCGCCGATAAGATGCCAGAGATACGATAATAAGCTTGTGCAGCCATGCATGCTGCTTGTTCATGATGAACACAAATTATGCGAGTAAATCCTTTCGAAGCAATAGAATCAAATAGATGAGCATTTCCCGCACCCACAATGCCAAACACATGTCGTATTCCCTTTTCTATCAAAAAATTTGCGATAATTTCACTTACTTTCATAAAAATTTTTCAGAATAAATTTAAATTTGAGATTAAACTAAATTAATATTAATTAGCCTAT
>DAIQAW010000151.1:0-3450 GCA_036781465.1 Candidatus Aquirickettsiella sp. | reverse complement strand
TTCTGAAAGATAACATCAGTTGTTTTATCGATTTAAAAAAATGGGGAGAAAAATATTCCTCATCATCAATAGCCAAAAATGCTCAGGAAAGTTTAAAAATTCTTCAGGAAACTAAAGATAAAGAGCTAACTCTTTTGACGCAATGGGAAATTTTAAATCACTTATCATTAACGATGTTGACACCGGTAGAAAAACGACCTAATGCGCAAACACTATTAAATCTTTTACACGGATTGAAAAAACATTTCTGTGCAGCAAATGACGATGAATATCAGCAATTTATTACTGATTTGCTTAATCATTCTCCTTTAAAAGTAAATGCACAGGCTAAAAAAAATTTAAATCCGGTGATAGATGTCTTAAATATCAAAAATCGAATATTCAGCTAATGGTGAAAATTTGTTAAAATTACTGCCTTTCCCTATAGAAAATAACTATGTCCGATCGTATCCAACATTTAAGCTCGCATTTAGCTAATCAGATTGCTGCAGGTGAAGTCATTGAACGGCCCGCATCTATCGTAAAAGAACTAGTCGAAAATAGTCTGGATGCGGGTAGTCAGCAAATTGATATCGATATTGACAAAGGGGGTATTCAGCGTATCCGTGTCCGCGACAATGGCCATGGTATCCATAAAGATGATTTAATTTTGGCTTTAGATCGACATGCCACCAGCAAAATTCAAACGCTCAATGACCTAGAACGAATTATTACATTAGGATTCCGCGGCGAAGCCCTAGCCAGTATCTGTTCTATCGCTAGACTAAATTTAAGCTCCTCAACAGAAACAACGCAACAAGGCTGGAAAATAACCTGTGATTATCATCAGGAACATCCGTTAATTCCCACTCCTGTTGCTCATGGGAGAGGAACGACAGTAGAAATTCAAGATCTTTTCTTTAACACCCCGGCTAGACGCAAATTTTTGAAGTCGGAACAAACTGAATTTGCACATATAGAAACTTTGATAAAACGTTTAAGTCTCAGTCATTTTTCTGTAGGTTTTAATTTGCAACATAATAAACGCAATATTTATCAATTACATCCAGCCTGCGACGAGACTGAAAAACTGGAACGTATTGCAACATTGTGTAGTCGTCCCTTTATAGAAAATGCTATCTATATTGATATGCAAGGGATCGATTTGCGCTTATGGGGCTGGATTTCGTTACCCACTTTTTCACGCCGTCAAAACGATTTACAATATTTTTATGTTAATCGGCGTATGGTAAAAGACAAATTGATCAATCATGCCGTTAAACAAGCCTATCATGATGTTCTTTATAATGGTCGTCACCCGGCTTTTACATTATTTATCGAACTCGATCCTCAAGCAGTCGATGTGAATGCTCATCCTGCGAAATATGAAGTCCGTTTCCGCGAGAGTCGCTTAGTCTATGACTTTATTAAACAAAGTTTACAAAAAGCTTTAGCCGATACTCAACCTAAACCACAAATCAATCAATCAATGTCCGACACAATTGAATTATCAGCTGAATTAAATGAAAAAATCCCCAATATCTCTTCTAAGCTAACACAGCCTCAACAAACTCACTTTCCTTTACATATTGCAGCAGATTCTATGATCTATCCTACTGAAACTAATCATGCTGCGCTCTGTGTTCCATTAAAACGTGAAGAAGTTCTAGCAGAAAAAAAACCAACCCTTCAAGCCACAAAACCAACAGAAACTTTATGCAGTGATCCACCTTTAGGTTTTGCTTTAGCACAATTGCATGGCATTTATATCTTGGCTGAAAATACTCAAGGTTTAATTCTAGTTGATATTCATGCCGCACATGAACGCATCCTTTATGAACGCTTAAAACATGATATACAAAATACCGGTATAAAAACCCAACTATTATTAATTCCTATTTGTTTAAAACTATCCCAACAGGAGATCTTGCTTTTAGACGAATATTCTAATCTATTTACACAGTTCGGCTTTGAATTTGAGAGTCTGGGTCCTGAAACATTAACTATTCGACAAATACCAGAATTACTAGCGAAAAACAATATCGAGCAACTAGTGCATGATGTTTTAAGTGATTTAATTCAACACGCTAACAGCCAACGTATACCCGAAAAAATAAATGAATTACTTTCGAGCATCGCTTGTCATAGTGCTGTACGTGCTCACCGTAACATGACCATGAATGAAATGAACCAATTACTCCGTGATATGGAGCAGACTTCGCGCAGTAATCAATGCAATCACGGCCGACCAACCTGGAAACAGTGGTCTTTATCAGATATTGACCGGTTTTTTCTACGTGGACGTTAAACCTGTTATCTGTCTGATGGGCCCAACAGCATCAGGAAAAACTAATCTCGCCATCGACTTACTCACTTATTTAGAGTTTGAAATCGTTAGTGTCGATTCAGCATTGATTTATCGTGGTATGGATATTGGCACGGCCAAGCCTTCTAAGCTTATCTTAAATCAAGCACCTCATCGATTAATAGATACACATGATCCTAGCGAAATTTATTCCGCTGCAGAATTCAGAACAGATGCTATCAATGCAATTGAAGAAATTATTAATAAAGGTTGTACTCCATTATTAGTAGGAGGAACCATGCTTTACTTTCATGTCTTGCAACAAGGTATTGCGAATTTACCACCCGCTAATCAACTTGTTCGTGAACAATTAAAAAAGGAACTAAAAGATTTTGGGTTAAAGAAACTTCATGAACGTTTATCGATAGTTGATCGGATCGCCGCCCAACGCATTCATCCTAATGATCCACAACGAATCTTACGCGCTTTAGAAGTTGCTATGGTCTCTGGAAAAACCTTAACTGAACTACAATACTCCCCTACTCGCTCATCACCCTATTTTTTTATTAATATAGCATTACTTCCTGATGATAGAACTTGGTTACATGAAGCTATCACTAACCGTTTCCAAGCTATGTTAGATTTAGGCTTTGTAGAAGAAGTTGAGAAACTATTTAAACGTGACGATCTGCATGCTAATTTACCTGCTATACGCACAGTGGGTTATCGACAAATTTGGAATTATTTACTTAATAATATTTCCTATACTGAGATGCAAGACCTAACCCTTATTGCAACAAGACAACTCGCGAAACGCCAATTAACCTGGTTACGTTCTTGGCCGGAATTAAATACATTTGCCAGCAACAATAAAGAAAATGTCAAAAAAATAATCGAACTCATTAAAATCAATTTAAATAAAAAATCGAGTTAATCCTGTTTGGGGGCAGTCAAATAACTTGATACGGTCATTTTTTTAAAGCAATTAAAATAATAACCGCTACCACAGCGCTCAAAGCAAGATATAAACCGGGAATAGCAACATTGGTGGTTTTTGTTATTAAATAAATAGCTAGCAACGGCGCTGTGCCTCCAAAAATAGAATACGCCAAATTATAACTAAGCGGACCTAAAGTATAGCGTACTGCGACCGGTATTCTATCGAG
>DAIQAW010000150.1:0-3460 GCA_036781465.1 Candidatus Aquirickettsiella sp. | reverse complement strand
TATTGATTGGAATTTGCTTTGTGTGGCAGTGGTATGTGGGACTCTTAGGCTTATCCCTATTTCTGATTCTCGTTCGGGGTTTAAGCTATCCTGCTTGGCAGATTTTTTTGATGGGTATTCTGTTAGTCGTTTTTAGTGTTTTATTGATCGAGCTGCAAGCACCGTTAACACTCTCTTTTTTTGAAATCATTCATCTGGGTTTTGTTAGCCATTTTGTTTTTTGGAAGACTTTTTTTTATCAAGGTTTAAAAGCAGCATTCATCGTTGTTTTATCAGCAATCGTTTTATTATTTATTGGGGTTTCCGTTATTGTTTGCTGGCTTATTAGGAATGATCGAATGGATTCCCAATTCAACCCATGAATGGGAATTAAGAGCCATTCAACGTGGCAAGGAATTTTCTTATCGTAGTCATTGGAAAACTCAATTTCAGCGTTGGAATAAGCGATTTAATCAGCACAGTGATGGAACCTTATTAGGAATTTCTGCCACTCATCAAGCGGTTGTTATTCCCGATCAAGCAGTTAACCAAATGGTATTGGTATTAGGTACGACAGGTGGAGGTAAAACGGTTACGCTGCATCGTTTTTATCAACGCGCCCTAGAAAAAGCCTATCCGTTGATTATTATTGATGGTAAACCCACCGAAGAAAATATATCTTGGCTTCAAAGAAGATCCCAGCATTATCAGCGAAGTTTTTATGGATTTAACTGTGCTGAGTATCACCATTATGATCCTTTAGCGCATGGCGGCTATACAGAGCTTAAAGACAAACTCATTAGTTTAAAAGATCACTGGGAAAATGATTATTATCGCTCAATAGCCGAAGATTATTTGCAAACGACCTTTGAAGTGCTGCTAACTTTGCAAGAAGACTTCGACTTAAAAACGACTGTGCGGTGTTTAGACTATGAAGAATTGGCCCTGAAAGCACGTGCTATGACAGATGAATCACTGAAAGCACGCATGCAGCGTTTACAACGCTATGATGCTAAAGATATTACAGGATTACAAGCCCATTTAAATTTATTAGTACATTCTGAACTAGGACTATTTTTTGAAAAGACAAATAATACCTTTAATTTAGCACAAATAATCAAATCAGGTAGTGTCGTATATTTTGCTTTACCGGCGCTACGTTTTCCGAGTTTTGCTAAGGTTTTAGGTAAATTAATTATCAATGATATCAAAGCCGTGATTGACCGTTTAGATCTAAAGCAGCCCATTTTTACGGTTTTTGATGAATTTTCGGTATTCGCAGGAGAACAAGTATTGAATTTAGTGAATATGGGGCGTGGTAAAGGTATTCATGCGATTTTTGGCACACAAGGTTTAGCGGATTTGAAACGAGTCGATATCAACTTTGAAAACCAACTATTAAATTGTGTTAACACACTGATCTGTCATCGACTAAATGATCATGAAAGTGCAGAAACTGTTGCTTTTTGGTAGCAATTCCGATAGCGGCGCGTTCGCAGGCTAAAAAAGTTTGCACGAGTACAGCTGGCTCGTACTTTTTTCCCAACAGATCGGATAAAGAAAGGCGCCAAGCAGGAATTGTTTTTTTATTCTGTTGTTGATAAACAAAATAAGTGCTTGGATTAGCTATAAGTTGTTGATTTTCATCAATAATAATGGGTCTGAACTGATTTAAAGGATGTTGATCTCGGTCGATTAAATTTGAAACTGAAAAATCACATTTCACATGAGTTATCGAAAGATTTATTAACTTAATAGGATGATCTGAAAAAGGTAGAGATAATGATTTCAGTTCATTGCGCTCCAGCGGCGAAATTAAATCTAAAGGATCTATCTTATATTTCATTTTTTCCCATAAGTATTTTGCAATTTTTCGTGCAAATCCCGGCTTTATCCAGGTGCGACCATTTCGCATAGAGCTTACATTTTGATGTGATGTACCCAAAATTTTGGCCGCCTTTTCTACGGTTCCACAGTGTCGAATAAATATCTCAAAAGTGCTGTTCTCCATACTTATCCACTCCATTTATTTTTTTTATGAATATGAACAAAGCAAGTTTATATAAGATTCTTGCAACCCGTGTTGCGAATAACTTTAGTAATCTGATTAGCAGATAGGTAAAAATAAGGATATGCATATGCAGCCAAGACTCATACGTTTACGTGATGCGCCGAGATATTTAGGAATGGACAAAAATAGATTTAATAAAGAAGTGAAACCATTGTTATCAATTATTCCGATGGGTAAAAGAGGAATTGCTTTTGATCGACTTGATTTAGATGAGTGGGTTGAGCATTATAAAGAATGTAATGGACGCCCCGCTAATAAGAGGAGTAAAACACTATGGGGCGAAAAAGAACGTCGGGTCTGCTCAACCGTAAGGGGATTTGGCACATCGACAAAAAAATACTCGGACAACGCATTTGCGAAAGTACTGGATCAAGTTCTCTCGAAGAAGCCGAACTGTACCTTGCGAGGCGTATCGAAGAAGTAAGGCAAGCTAAGATTTATGGTATTAGACCGAAACGAACTTTCCGCGAGGCTGCTACTAAATATTTAGAGGAAAATCAACATAAGACAAGTCTTTATGTTGAGGCAATGCATATAAAAATTCTAGATAAGTTTATTGGAGATTTATCACTAGAATCGATTCATATGTGTAATCTTCAAAAATATATAAAGGAGCGGGAGAAGAATAAGGTAAAGAAAAGAACCATTAACTATGGATTACAAGTGGTGCGACAAATCTTAAATTTAGCTACTGATGTATGGAAAGATGAAGATAATTTAAGTTGGTTACATAAAGCATCTAAGATTGAACTGTTGGCGGAAACTGATAGGAACGAACCTTATCCCCTATCACAAAATGAACAAATAAGGTTATTCAATGAGCTTCCACTTCATTTGCAAAGAATGGCTTTATTTGCAGTTAACACCGGATGGTGTGATCAGGAAGTTTGTAATTTAAACTGGAAATGGGAAGTTAAAATACCAGAAGGATCGGTATTTATCATTCCTGCATGGCGAGTGAAAAATCGTAAAGATCGGTTAGTTGTTTTAAATGAAGTCGCTCATCAGGTTATTGAAGAAGTAAGAGGTACTCATCAGGATTATGTTTTTACTTATAAAGGTAAGCCAGTGACACGAATGTTAAATTCAGCTTGGATCAAAGCACGTAAGAGAGCAGGATGTCCTCAGGTTAGAGTCCATGATCTGAAACACTTTTGGTCGGCGCTTACGTGCGGCAGAAGTTAGTTTTGAAGATCGACAAGATTTGCTTGGACATAAGAGTAGTCGTATCACTACGCATTATTCACAAGTTGAATTGGGTAATTTAATTCGAGCGGCCAATAAAATATGTGGAGAAGAAAAACCTCAATTGACTGTACTTCGTTTAGAAAGAAAAGTGACAGCTCCCGCAAAACTCCCGCACGGGAATTTAAGGGAAAGTTTGAAAGTGATGTAAGTGTTTGATTAAGT
>DAIQAW010000149.1:0-3476 GCA_036781465.1 Candidatus Aquirickettsiella sp. | reverse complement strand
TGGGTTTTCCATTGTGAACCTCATAAAATTAAGACTGTTTTTTACTATATTGTTTAGGATAAAAAATCACTTATATTTTCAGTATATACTGCTCCTTAATATTTTTAAATTTTCCCTATTTGCGTCAAAAATGAGCAAATAAGCATAAAAAAAACAGTCATCACTTTCAAGTTAGTTCAAAGTTGTTTATTTAACCTGCTGCAATTAAATTAGCCAATTTCAATCCTGATTGCGCTTGGAAAAAACCAACATTTTCATCGATCTGAATGAGTGTAAACAGGAATCAAATAAAAATCACTATAAGTCCGCCCACAGACAAATCTGCGTAATATATAAAAATTAACTTCTCTTAAGAATGAACTATCGAGGATTAATCTAAAAATAGTAAAAGCTAGAATACTCCATTAAAATATTTTGAAATGAACAACTAATGCTCTGTATTTAAGGTTCAAAACTCAACATTATCAGGAGAAATAATGACTAAAAAAACTAATTTTCGCTTATTAACTCCTTGCCTGTTTGGTTTTCTGGCTGGGCTCGCCGCCATGCTTATTGCCTACCCCTTTATTTTTCCACCTCCTATCTTAAATGAAAAACTTATTCATGCCAAAACTAAAACTTTAATCGCAAAAGGTAATTTTATTCATCCCAATCCAAAAGATTTTATCCATTATGGCAAAGGATCCGTCAATGTTTATAAAGCCAAGAGGCAGTATGAGATCTTTCTTAATAAGGATTTTAAAGTCGGTCCTGGACCTGCTTTCCATATATTCTTATCCGATACTAAAAATTCAAAAAAATATGATTTAGGTATGTTAAAAAGCTTCCAAGGTAGTCAAATTTATTCGGTTCCAAGTCATGTCAATCTATCAGAAATAAAATCTGTTGTTATTTGGTGTGCCTCATTTTCACAACTCATTACTTCAGCTGATTTAAAAAAATCTACTTTATAAGTTCTAATCCATACTGTTGCGGCCCTCATAAGATTGGGTATACTGTTAGATTTCGCTAAAAACACTCTGATTATGTCAATAAAAAATTATCGATCTATTTTTTATTTAAGCATTGTATTTTTCTTAACCGGATGTGGACAAATGGGTCCATTATATTTACCTGATCAAAAGCCACCGATTTATATCCCTCATCATTTTGCGAAATCTTCATCCTAATGTCTTTTCATTATTTAAACCGAAAATTCCACGTAGAAGAAGTCCCTATTACCGACATCGTAGCCAAATTTGGTTCGCCATGTTACATCTATTCATTGGCAATTTTACGGCGACAATGGTGCGCATATAAACAACTGTTAGAAAACTCGCAACAAATTTGTTATGCAGTTAAGGCCAATTCTAATCTTACTATTTTAGCGCGCTTAGCAAAATGGGGCGCTGGATTTGATATCGTTTCAGGGGGCGAACTCGCCCGTGTCATGCAAGCAGGTGGAGACGTTAGAAAAACAGTATTTTCCGGCGTAGGTAAAACCAGTGAAGAAATAAAAATTGCTTTACAGGCGAATATTGGCTGTTTCAATGTTGAGTCTGAGTCAGAATTATTTCGAATCGAAGCCATTGCAAAAAATTTGCATAAAATGGCAATCATTGCCTTACGTATCAATCCTAATATCGATGCCAAAACCCATCCGTATATTACCACTGGTTTAAAAGAAACCAAATTTGGCATGAGTGTAAACGACGCCTTACCGCTTTATCGTCACGCAGCTACATCACCGCATCTAAAAATCCAGGGTATTAGCTGTCATTTAGGTTCACAACTCACCACATTAGACCCTTTTTTGCAAGCTATTGAACAATTGTTAGATCTTGCCGAACAGTTAAAAAAAGAAAATATTGAACTGAAAACCATTAATTTAGGAGGAGGTTTAGGGGTCTCCTATCAACAAGAAAAAGTTCCAACGCCGCAAGAATATTGTCAGCAAATTTTAATTGCTTTAAAAAAAAGAAAGGTTAGGTTGCAATTAATCATCGAGCCAGGCCGCATTATTACCGCGCAAGCTGGCATATTGGTAACAAAAATTGAATATCTTAAAGCAAATGGCGATAAAAACTTTGCTATCGCTGATGCCGGTATGAACGATCTCATCCGCCCTGCACTGTATCATGCTGAGCAAAATATACTCCCTATAATTCAACGTTGCGATCTACCCGAAAAGAATTATGATGTTGTTGGGCCTCTTTGTGAAAATAGCGATTTTTTAGGTAAAAATCGTCAATTGCCTATACAAGCAGGTGATTATTTAGCTATTATGGATAGTGGTGCCTATGGTTTTTCTATGAGCTCCAACTATAATTCCAGGCCACGAGCGACAGAAGTTATGGTCGATAAAAACCAAAGTTTTTTAATTCGTTCACGTGAAACCTTAGAACAATTATGGCAAAACGAAAAAATAGTACACTTATAGTACACTCACAGCAATTGGCTTTTTGTCAAAGCGCCGTGAAAATAAGCAACCGGAATATATTTTATATACATGAGGATTGCGCATTAACGGTAACACAGACAAAAATTCTAGTGCGAAGAGTATAAAATGAAAACTGAATTTACAAAAATGCATTTATTAGGTAATGACTTTGTTGTTATCGATGCCATACAACAAAACTTCAAACCGAGTGGTAAATTAATACGTCAGTGGGCCAATCGACAACGCGGTATTGGCTTTGATCAATTGTTGCTAATTGAAAACCCTAGACCTAAATCGACACATTTTTATTATCGTATTTTTAATGCGGATGGCAATGAAGTAGCACAATGCGGTAATGGCGCATTATGTGTGGCAAAATTTTTATTAGAAAAAAAGCTTTGCACCGAAAACACTATCCATCTAATGACCATGAATAATCTCTTGGAACTGAATATTGAAGAAAGTGGTAAAGTCACTGCAAACTTAGGTGTACCAATTTTTACTCCAGAAAAAATTCCTTTTATCAGTATGTCTACACCACCCATTCATCCTATCGAAACACCTTTTGGCCGCTTCGATTGTTGTGTTTTATCATTAGGCAATCCACATTGTGTAATACAAGTAAATTGTTTAGATCAAGTACCCTTAGAAGATTTAGGTACTTACTTTAATCAACATCCCCATCCTTATTTCCCGCAAGGTAGTAACGTTGAATTTATGAAAATTCGCGATCCGAAACAAATCGATTTGCGTATTTATGAACGGGGGGTCGGAGAAACCCAAGCGTGTGGTAGCGGTGCTTGTGCCGCTGTCATTGCTGGACATTTATTAAATCGACTCGCTAAAAAAGTCAATGTCAAATTACCTGGTGGTCCCCTGACGGTACGTTGGGAGGGTAAAGGTTTTCCTGTATTTTTGCGTGGTAACCCTACAGTTGTTTTTCAAGGTACCATTGATTAACCGTAATTAACTTTATAAAGGCTAGTTACACCGCTTCTTGTACTATGATATAGAGCTTAATAAAATTGCTTTATCGTTATCTTGACAACATCGATAA
>DAIQAW010000148.1:0-3477 GCA_036781465.1 Candidatus Aquirickettsiella sp. | reverse complement strand
GACACCTATCAGTCATGCTATTTATCACTTACATATGTTGGTATTTTGGATCTGTGTAGGCATTGCAGTTGTAGTTTTTAGCATTATGCTTTATTCGCTCATTCGACATAGAAAATCACGAGGAGTCACCGCTGCTCAATTTCATGAACATTTTTTCTTAGAAATAGCCTGGGCTATTGTACCTTTTATTATTTTAATTGTTATTGCAACACCTGCCACTAAAACCTTAATCCAAATGAATGACAATAGTGATCCCGAACTAACAATAAAAGTGACAGGTTATCAATGGCGTTGGCGCTATGCTTATTTAGATCAAGGCATCGATTTTTTTAGTAATCTATCTACACCTGCCCAAGAATTACAAAATCAAGCAAAAAAAAATCCATGGTATTTATTAGAGGTTGATCATCCATTAATCGTACCTGTCCATAAAAAAATTAGATTTTTATTTACTTCAAATGATGTCATACATTCTTGGTGGGTACCCACTCTAGGTATTAAACGCGATACTATTCCAGGGTTTATTAATGAAGCCTGGGCAAAAATTGAGTCTGAAGGCGTATATCGTGGCCAATGTGCTGAATTATGCGGAACTAATCATGCATTTATGCCTATCGTTGTAAAAGCAGTCAATGAACAAGACTTTAATCTATGGGTCAAACAACAATCAGGAGAACTTCTTCATGGAACAAACACTTGATCTGGAGCATACCCCGCAAAGTTTTTTAGCGTTCATTAAACGTTGGCTATTCACAACAAACCATAAAGAGATTGGAACACTCTATCTACTTTTTAGTTTACTCATGTTTTTTATCGGTGGAGTTTTTGCTTTATTAATCCGTGCAGAATTATTTCAACCCGGCGCACGCTTACTGAATCCAGAGTTTTTTAATCAAATGACAACGTTGCATGGCTTAGTCATGTTATTTCTTGCCATAATGCCGGCTTTTTCTGGTTTTGCGAACTGGATGATTCCATTGATGATAGGTGCACCTGATATGGCTATGCCGCGTATGAATAATTGGGCATTTTGGATCTTGCCAGTAGCGGCTATTTTACTTTTTAGTACTCTTTTTATGGATGGTTCAGCACCTAATTTTGGTTGGACTATGTATGCTCCTTTATCGACAACCTATGGACCCGCTAGTACAGATTATTTAATTCTTGCAATCCATTTAATGGGCCTTTCTTCGTTAATGGGTGCAATTAACATTATTGTCACGCTTCTGAATCTTCGAACACCTGGAATGACGATGATGAAAATGCCCATCTTCTGCTGGAGCTGGTTTGTTACGGCTTTTTTGCTTATAGGAGTAATGCCTGTTTTAGCCGCTGCAGTTACAATGATGCTGATGGATAGACATTTTGCAACAAGCTTTTTTAATGCGGCGGGTGGAGGAGATCCTTTACTCTACCAACATCTATTTTGGTTTTTTGGCCACCCAGAGGTGTATATCATTATACTGCCTGCATTTGGGATCATTTCACAAATCATTCCAACCTTTAGCCGCAAAAAACTTTTTGGTTATCGATTTATGGTCTATGCATTGTTGGCCATTGCATTCTTATCATTTATTGTTTGGGTACATCACATGTTTGTGACAGGTGTACCACTCGCCGCCGAATTATTTTTTATGTACACCACGATGCTGATTGCTGTACCCACAGGCGTAAAAGTTTTTAATTGGGTAACCACCATGTATCGCGGTGCTATAAGCTTTGAAACACCCATGTTATTTGCTTTAGCATTTGTTATTTTATTTACCATCGGTGGTTTTTCGGGTGTCATGCTATCCATGGTCCCAGCGGATTTTCAATATCAAGATACCTATTTTGTAGTCGCACACTTCCATTATGTCTTAGTTCCTGGTGCTTTGTTTGCTGCTATTGCCGGAACTTACTATTGGCTACCTAAAATGACTGGCGTTATGTACAATGAACGCTTAGGTCAATGGCATTTCTGGTTATCTGTTATCGGCGTCAATCTGACATTTTTCCCGATGCACTTCTTAGGCCTTGCCGGTATGCCAAGGCGAGTGGCTGATTACTCATTACAATTTGCAAATTTTAATGCCATTGCTAGCTTAGGTGCTTTTTTATTTGGTTTTGCCCAATTATTTTTCTTGTACATTATTATTCAAGCGATACGTGGAAAAGGGAAAAAAGCCAGCGCTCAAGTTTGGGAAGGCGCTGAAGGCTTAGAATGGACCTTAAGTTCACCTGCTCCTTTACATAGCTTTAATACACCCCCGAAATTCGAGTAATGTAAATAGCGTGTCTATTATCCGAATAAAATTATCCAATAAAAAAATTTTAATTTTGCTGAGTTTTACAACATTAATTATGTTTGGTTTTGGCTTTACCATGATTCCACTTTATAATGTACTTTGTAAGAATTTAGGTATAAATGGTAAAACCGATAAAAATGCGTATTTAACTTCGAATGAGATTGATTGGTCACGTAGTATTCGTGTGGAATTTTTGACAAATAACAATAATTATCTACCCTGGGATTTTTACCCTAGACTTCAGCATATCCAATTACATCCCGGAGAAAATATTTTGGTTTATTTTGTTGCAAAAAATAATTCAAAACGTTTAATGACAGTGCAAGCGATTCCCAGTGTTTCCCCAGGGTTAGCCGCACGTTACTTAAAAAAAACTGAATGTTTTTGTTTTACCCAACAAACATTTAATCCAGGTCAACGCCGCGATATGCCCGTTTTATTTCATATCGATCAACATTTGCCTAAAAATATTAATACTATTACTTTAGCTTATACTTTATTCGACACCAGTGGTTTGAAAAATACCAAATTAACGTCACAAACTTTAAAGCACATTCCAGCCTAATTATCTGTTTATGCAAACAAATTTACTACGGTTGCACTGCTTTTTAGCCTTTGCTATTGTAATTAACCTATTATATAACTATATTCATGTATTATTTCATAATCTTCTTTAGAATTTATCGATGCGCTGTTTTCACTTAACAAAATTCAATATTTTATTAATTCTTAGTTTTTCATTTTTACTACAAGCCTTCAATCCGGTCCTTTCCGAATCTTTAGACCGACAAATGAACCAAAACCAATCGGTAATAACCTCAAATCCTGCTGATCGCTGTAATTATAATCAACGAATAAAATTTATAGTCCTGCACTATACCGTTTCAGATGAGAAAGATTCTCTAAAAGTACTCAAAGGAGGAGATGTTAGTGCACACTATTTAATTCCTAAAGAAGCTAAACCCAATGGGACGGATTTATGGCAATTAGTTCCTATAAAATATCGCGCCTGGCATGCAGGACAAAGCTACTGGCAAACACGTAATCATCTCAATGATACGTCGGTAGGGATTGAAATTATTAACTATGGATATGGGCTAAAACAAGCTTCCGGAAAAATTTTATGGCCTTACCAAGTAGAAAACAAGATTAAATTTCTTCTTATCCAAGAAATAAAAAAGAATAAGAG
>DAIQAW010000147.1:0-3535 GCA_036781465.1 Candidatus Aquirickettsiella sp. | reverse complement strand
CTACAGAAATGTTCAAGCCCCAAATAATATTCTTATGAAGCTTGATATACTTAGATTTAATAGGGAAATATTTTATATTTAATTTGCTTAAGTTGTGGATTACCAGCATATGCTTGCTCATCTGTAATATAGCTCTTGCTAATATCTCCATACCGATGTTCCTGACTTCTCAACAGGGAATAGGACAACCGATAGGCGTAATCATAGCCACACAAAAGCCCTATGGTGTTTTATTAACACCCAATTTACATAATCTTCCTCCTGGTTTGCATGGTTTTCATATTCATCAAAATCCTTCTTGTTCGAATAATGGAATGGCTGCCGGTGATCACTTTGACCCTTTTCATTCTAGCCAGCATTTAGGCCCTTATGGGAAAGGTCATTTAGGGGATCTGCCTGTTTTAGAAGTGGATAATAATGGTAACGGCTACCTTACCTATTTTAACTCCTCGATTGCGCTTAAATGAACTCAAAAATCACTCTTTAATAATTCATACAGGTGGCGATAATTATTCTGATGTTCCTACTAAATTAGGTGGGGGAGGTGCGCGTATAGCCTGTGGTATTATAAAATAGAAATAATGCTTATTTTAGACTTCAACGATATTTTCTTCCCAAATACATAAGCCCTTAAGCATTAATAAAGTTTAGTAATAAATAAAATTTTTTTTACGAATGATAAGCAGAATAATTAATAGTGATCAATCTATGAACTCAGATCTTTATTTTTTATCAGCAAACCAATTAATCCAGCTAATTAAAGAAAAAAAAGTTTCTTGCGTTGAGGTTATTCAAACTTATTTAAGCCGCATCGAACAGGTTAATCCCAAACTTAATGCACTAGTTCAACTAATTGAACCAGAAATTGCCTTAAAAAAAGCATCCATAGCCGATAAAAAATTAGCTAAGAATCAAACTCTCGGACCTTTACATGGTTTACCTATTACTATTAAAGATTGCTGTAAAGTCCAAGACTTTATTATTAGCAAAGGAAGTAAAGGATACAACTTTCTTCCTAAAGAAGATGCAACTGCTGTTGCTAGATTAAAAGCAGCCGGCGGAATTATTTTAGGTATAAGCAATGTTCCTGAATTTAATATCGCCTATGAAACAGACAATGATCGCTTTGGCAAAACTTTAAATCCTTATGATTTAAATCGTACCCCTGGTGGAAGTAGCGGTGGAGAAGCAGCTATTATCGCAGCAGGTGGTTCAGTAATTGGTTTAGGCACAGATGGGGCCGGGAGCATTCGCCAACCTGCTCATAATACAGGAATTGTCGGTTTAAAACCCACTCGTGGTTTAGTCCCTAACTCAGGTAATGTTCCCTCAGATGGTAGAGGTTTATTACGTCCATTAACTACCTATGGTCCTATGGCACGGTATGTAGATGATATCGTATTAACCTTACCATTACTAGCGGGTCCAGATAATACAGATCCAGATGCAATATCTCTCCCAATCCGTACACCTCTCATCAACTGCAAAAATTTACGAATTGCGTTTTATACAGACAACGACATCGCTCCACCTGATAAAGCTACCTTACAAACCATTAATCAAGTAGCACATGTTTTACAAAATGAAATTCATCAAATTGAACATCGGTGCCCTCCTCACTTAAAAGAGCTTTATTTTTTAATTACAGAAACATTTATATTGGGTGGTGATAAGGGTTTAGGATTGAAAAATTTACTACACCATTTAGGCATTAATAAACCTTCCTATCTGGTTAAAGAATTTTTAGCGATTGCTCGTCAATGTGAATTTTCCATTACTGAATTACATCAACGCTTACGTCGCATTGATGAATTACGTATTTCTTTGGAAAAATTCTTTTTTGATTACGATGCAATCATATGCCCGGTTGCTGCGACACCCGCCAAATTATTAGGTCATTCATTTATAGAAGGTCATGATTTTAGTTATCTTAATATTTACAATTTAACTGGCTGGCCAGTTTTAACAATGCGCTGCGGTACTTCCCCGGAAGGTTTACCTATAGGAATACAGATCATTGCTAAACCCTGGCATGACGAAATAGCACTCATACTTGGAAAAAAATTAGAACGCTTGCTAGGTGGATGGCAAAAACCTATTTTATTCCCTTAAAACCTCCCAATCAAAGAGCATAATTCTTAAACCTGCTATACTTTGAAAACATACTTAAAGAGGAAACTAGATGATTTGGGTAATTAGCTTAAATAGTAGTTTAGGTCATATTTACTCTTATGAGCCCAAAAGTCATAAATTGATTTTTTTAAAAAGCCTAGAAAACCCTAGTGCTAAATTAAAAGAAAGTGATTTAGTTTCAGATAGACCTGGTCATTATCAAACTATGCATTCTGCTAAAGGTGCTTATGAAGCAGCAAGCAGCCCTCATGAGGTAGAGCTTGACCGTTTTACTAAAATCTTGGCTGATTTTTTAAAAAAAGGACTAGATAATCATCAATATAAGCAACTTATTTTATGTTCTGAACCTCACGTCGGTGGCACTTTGCTTATCAATCTTGATAAGCAAGTAGAAAAAACATTATTGGTTAATATCAAAAAAAACTTTGTTGAAGAAAATGAACTTGTTCTCCTCAATTATCTAAAAGATAATTGGTGGGATATCGTTCGTGCAAATAAAATTTAATCGCTAATCTAAAAAAATAGAAGCATAGGGATTTTATTTAACTAAGAAAATTAATACTAAGTCTCCTTTTTTTGGGGGCGTTTCCAATTTTCAAAAGTACGGGTTTTTGCTCGGTTTAAGGTTAATTTACCAGCAGGAGCGTCTTTATTTAAGGTAGATCCAGCACCTATCGTTGCACCTTTTTTTATTCGTATTGGAGCTATCAAGGCGGTATTTGAACCAACAAACACATCATCCTCTATTTGTGTCTGGTGTTTAATCGCGCCGTCATAATTACAGGTGATGGTACCGGCACCGATATTAACATTTTTACCTATATTTGCATCACCGATATAACTTAAATGATTAATTTTCGTTTCTTGCTCTATCTGGCTTTTTTTTACTTCTACGAAATTTCCTATGTGAACATTATTTTTGAGAACCGATCCAGGTCGAATACGTGCAAAAGGACCAATAATACAATTATCCCCAATTATTGCGTCTTCAATTAAGCAATAAGGTTTAATTTCAACATTTCTCCCAATTTTCACATCTTTTAAGATTGTATGTGACCCCACTGAACTATTAGCTCCGATAGTATTCTCTCCCTCTAAAATAACATCTACGTCAATACTCACATCTTTTTCGACTGTTAGCTGTCCACGCAAATCAAAACGTTTTGGATCGCGTAATGTAACCCCAGCTAACATTAATTTTTCAGCGGCTTGATGCTGAAAATAACGTTCAAGCTTTGCAAGTTGCACACGATCATTGACTCCTTGCATTTCGCCATCAATATCTGAAGATACCGTTACTATTTCTATCTTCTCATCCACAGCCATTGAAATAATATCCGTCAAATAATATTCACCTTGAGCATTAGTTTTTTCTATTTTAGGTAACCAATGCTTTAATAAT
>DAIQAW010000146.1:0-3543 GCA_036781465.1 Candidatus Aquirickettsiella sp. | reverse complement strand
AATTGATGTTGTCTCATGATCAACAACCCATAAAATTAAATCTGCTTTAACTATTTCAGTTAATGTTCTTTTAATACCTTCTTTTTCAATTTCATCATTGGTAATTCTTAACCCGGCCGTATCAACAACATTTAATATTAAACCTTCAATTTGAATCTTTTCCCTAATAACATCGCGAGTTGTACCTGGAAAAGAAGTCACAATTGAGGATTCTTGAGCGCTTAATTTATTTAATAAACTTGATTTTCCCGCATTGGGTGGTCCAACAATAGCCAAACTTAACCCTTCTTGCAACAAAGTGCCTTGTTGAGCTAACTTTTTTATTTCTCGAATATTATTAAGAATAGAAAGTAATTTATTAACAACTTCGCTATTTTTTAAAAAATCTATATTTTCATCAGAAAAATCTATCGCGGCTTCTAACCATGTTCTTAAGTCTATTAAGATATCTCTCATCTGATTAATACGTTGCGAAAAATCTCCTTGTAGTGAACGCATAGCTGCACGTGCTGCTTGCTCTGACTCCGCATTAATTAAATCTGAAATAGCCTCTGCTTGCACAAGGTCAAGTTTTGAGTTTAAAAATGCCCGCTCGGTGAATTCACCTGGTCTAGCCAATCGAGCCCCTAGCTGCATTACACGCTTCAAAAGGCAATTTACAATGACAGGCCCTCCATGACCTTGCAGCTCAAGAACATCTTCTCCAGTAAAGGAATATGGGGCAGGAAAATATAAAGCAAGACCTTCGTCGATAATGCTTCCATCTTCTGATAAAAATGAAAGATATTCTGCATATCTCTTTTTAGGGACTCGACCCAGTAGTTGCTTGGCAATAGGTTGAATATTGGAACCGGATACTCGAATAACAGCTACTCCACCTCTCCCATGCGGCGTAGCAAGAGCTACAATAGTTTCGCTATTCTGATCTATAGACTTTTCAAAATTATTCACTCACTTCTAACCAGAGTTCATTGTTTTTTTTTGGATAAATCAATGCTCACTCGACGCATAATAAACCATTGCTGTAAAATTGAGAGAGTATTATTCACAACCCAATATAACACTAACCCGGAAGGAAAATTCAAAAATAAAGCAGTAAAGAAAATAGGTAAAAACTGCATCACTTTCGCCTGTGTTGGGTCTGGTGGCGGGGGATTAAGGCGTTGCTGAACAAACATAGTAATACCCATTAAAATAGGTAATATATAATAAGGATCTTTGGTCGATAAATCGTGAATCCAAAGTATGAATGGCGCTTGTCGTAACTCAACACTCTCTAAAAGCATCCAATAAAGCGCAATGAATACAGGGATCTGCACCAATATTGGCAAACATCCACCCAAAGGATTCACTTTTTCGGCTTTATAAAGCTCCATAGTAGCTTGTGTTAACTTTTGCTTATCATCGCTGTAACGCTCTCTTAAGGCCTGTAAACGCGGTTGTAAATTTCGCATACTGGCCATAGAGCGGTAACTTTTAGCCGACAAATGATAAAAAGCTAACTTGATTAATATTGTTACTATAACTATGGACCATCCCCAGTTTCCAACATATTGATGGATATGTTTTAGTAACCAAAAAAGCGCCATTGAAATGAACCATAAAATTCCATAATCAACAGTCAAATCCAAGTGAGGAGCAACAGCTTTTAAACGATCCATAATTTCTGGACCTAGATAAAGTTTGCTCTGACTAACAAATTTCATACCTGGCTGAATCTGAAAAGGTACACCTACCATACCTAAAGTGTAGGTATCACCCTTTGCATAACTGTAGAAATGGAACTTTTGCCCAACCGGAGGTACCCATGCACTTAAAAAATAATGTTGTAACATGGCTACCCAACCATTTTGAGTAGCTAGAGAAATATTTCCTTGTCCCATTTTATCGAAACTGATCTTTTGGTACGGTTTGTCTTGAGTAGAAATCGCCCCTCCTGTATATGAGCTAATATTGAATAAACTATGTTCTTGAGCGATTTTCTTTTGTTGAAATTGGACGTAAAGGCGCCCTTCCCAAATAGAAGATGAATGATTTGATATTTCGTAGCTTACTGGAATTAAATAATCGTTTCTTTTGAATGTAAATTGTTTTTGAACCTGGGTTTTTCCACAAGTATTACAGATTAAATTAATTTTAAGCTCAGATTGCCCTGGGTCTAAACTATAATTATTTTTAAGGCTATGGTATTGAAATACTTGCTTTTTATTAGATAACACTAATCCGCTTTGAGCCACATAATAATTCGCCGCATCAGAACTCAGTAGTTGAAATGGAAAAGAGCTAACTTGACTAGGATGCTGTGGATACTGCAGAAGATTAGCTTTGACAATATTTCCTCCTAAAGTATCTATCCAAATATCAAGTACATCAGTTCTCACATGTATAAAACGCTGTTGTTGGGTGTTTTTAATTGGAACGGTCGTTTCAGTCAGCGTCGAAAATTTTATTTCTTTATTATTAATCAATTGCGTTTTTATAAGATTTGCAGATCCTATTCCTTGACTGTTTGGTGGATATTCATTTTGCCATGCATTCCATAACATAAATGCTACAAGAAACAAAGCGCCTAATAAAAAAACACGAGCCAGTTCCATATAAGTTAACTCATTTTGGTTGGTAGTTTCGAAACGGAAAGTGGTGGGACAGGATCATATCCACCGGCATGCCAAGGATGGCAACGTAATATTCGACGTACAGCCATATACGATCCCTGACAGGAACCATATTGTCTTATTGCCATCTGAGCATAATTTGAACAGCTTGGATAAAAACGACAATTGTGCCCTATTAAAGGACTAATTAGATAACGGTAAACCTGCAATAAAAAGATCAGGCTCTTTTGTAGTAAATTTCTAACCTTGACCATTGTTTATCTAAATCACACAACAAAACTTGATTATTATATAAAGACCGATTTGTGACCACAATTACAATATCTACTTTAGGTAACCTACTCTGATTAAGGCGAAAACTCTCGCGAATGAGGCGTTTTAGCCGATTTCTAGCTGATGCACCTGGAATTATCTTTTTTGCAATAGCTAAACCTAATCTAGCGTACCCTAAGCCATTTAGTTTAGTATAAACAACTAAGCCACCTTGGCTCTGTTTACTTCCTAATCGGAAAGTTTGTTGAAAATCTTCCGCTCGTTGTAGTCGTAATAACCTAACGAAACCTTGGTTAGCCTTTATCAAATGAAGAAATAACCTAAATTAAGCAGTTAAACGTAATCGGCCTTTTGCGCGACGCCGTTTAAGGATTAAACGCCCTTTTTTGGTAGCCATTCGCGCTCTAAATCCGTGCGTCCTTTTACGTTTAAGATTACTGGGTTGATACGTTCTTTTCATAATTATAATTACCGCTATAGGGTCTTTTGCTTTGTAAAGATGACGTATCTTAGGTGACCCTATTTAGATTGTCAATTCATTCAATCTAAGGTCTGTCTAATCTAGAATAATTTAAACATAAAAAACATTCTCCTAATTGAGTTTTTACCTGTAATTACTAGGAGGAGTATAAAAAAACCCCTGATGATATTTTAA
>DAIQAW010000145.1:0-3556 GCA_036781465.1 Candidatus Aquirickettsiella sp. | reverse complement strand
AAATTAACCTTTGGACTGTCAGATGTCACATTTAGTACAATACAACCAACAAGTATCCTAATGACTTTTGATTTTGATGAGTAAAAAAAGATAAAATTCTATGGCTATTTATCCTATTATCCAGCTCCCAGATATACGTTTGCGCGCAGTCACAGCGCCAGTTACTATTTTTGATGAAGCTTTACAACAATTAATTGACGATATGTTTGAGACAATGTATGCCGCTAAGGGCATAGGTTTAGCAGCTCCACAAATTGCTATTAGCAAAAAACTAGCGGTTATTGACGTTTCTAATAATAAATCGAAAACCTGGTGTTTAATTAATCCTGTCATTGTTGAGAAAAAAGGCGAGGCATTAATGGAAGAAGGTTGTTTATCTGTGCCGGGAGTTTATGATAAAGCTCCAAGGGCGTTATGGGTTAAACTAGAGGCTCAGAATAGATTTGGGGAAAAATATACATTAGAGGCTGAAGATTTATTGGCGCATTGTATACAACATGAAGTCGATCATCTGAATGGTAAGCTATTTTTAGATCATTTATCTCCTTTTAAACGTCAATGGGCGCTTAAAAAACTAGATAAAAAGAAAAGGGGGAAATCTTGAAACTTATTTTTGCAGGGACGCCCGAATTTGCACTACCCAGTTTACAAGCTTTGTTAAACTCAAGCCATAAGATATGTGCTGTTTATACACAACCTGATCGTCCTGCGGGAAGGGGACGAAAATTATTAATGAGTCCCGTTAAAAAACTGGCTTTGGAGAATAAACTTCCTGTTTATCAGCCCTTAAATTTACGTAATGCTAATGAACAAAAAAGACTAATTACTTTCGATGCAGATTTAATGGTGGTGGTGGCTTACGGACTTATTTTGCCGCCCGCAATATTAACTATCCCTCGTTTTGGATGTATCAATGTGCATGCATCCTTACTGCCACGTTGGCGGGGAGCAGCACCTATTCAACGTGCTATTTTAGAAGGTGATAAAGAAACCGGTGTTACTATTATGCAGATGGATGAGGGGCTTGATACAGGTGAAATAATAAAGAAATTTTCTTGTACGATTGAGCCTAATGATACAAATCAAACTTTACAAGATCGGCTAGCTGCTTTAGGTGCGAGAGCACTGATAGAGAGCTTAAGTGTCATTGAAAATGGTTCGTATCGTTCTGAGCCACAAAATGAAAAAGAGAGTAGCTATGCAAAAAAAATTAATAAATCGGAGGCGGAGATAGATTGGAAAAAATCTGCAATTTACTTAGATAGAATGGTGCGTGCATTCCACCCTAAGCCAATTGCCCGTGTAGTATTAGGAAAGTCTATATTGCGTATTTGTAAAGCCGAAGTACTGGATGAAACTACTTCTGAAAAGCCCGGTTTAATCTTAAAAGCTGATCGAGAAGGTATAGATGTGGCTACAGGGAAAGGTGTATTACGTTTATTAGAAGTGCAATGGCCCGGAGGCAGATGTTTACCGATTTCTAGCTTTATCCATGATAAATCGGAATTATTTCATGTGGGCGCGATTTTAGATCGAATGTATGTCTAATTCTCGGGCAATAGCCGCGCAAATCATTTCTCGTGTTATAAAAGAAAAAATGTCGCTTAAGGATGCTTTATCAGCAGGCGTAAATGCTAACATTAATTCGCGCGATAGGGCATTTATTCAAGAATTATGTTATGGAGTGATAAGGTGGTATATGCCTTTAAGGCAACTATGTGCCTACTTATTAAAAAAACCTCTTAATGCTTCTGATCAAGATGTTTATGCATTATTGTTAATAGGTCTTTATCAACTTAACTATTTAAGGACATCTCCGCATGCTGCTGTTCATGAGACAGTCCAAGGAGCGAGAGAACTACATAAAGTTTGGGCGGTACCCTTAATTAATGGGGTATTACGAACATTTCAACGTCAAAAAGCCAGTTTACTAAAAAAATTACCTAAAGATAGTCATTTTGCTCATCCTGATTGGTTAATTAAAAAATTACAACAATCATGGCCCAATGAATGGCAAACAATTTTAGCTGCCAATAATCATTTGCCTCCTATGAGTCTGCGAGTTAATCTTTTAAAAATTACAAGAAAAGATTACGTACAAAAATTAAAAGATAAAGATATAACAGGGCATTTAAGCGAATTGAGTGCGACTGGAATTATACTCGATGAATCTTGCCCAGTAATTAAATTACCTGGTTTTATGGAAGGTGAAGTTTCTATACAAGATACGGCCGCACAATTGGCTGCTTCTTTATTGTTGCTAAAGCCTAGACAGATAGTTTTAGATGCTTGTGCAGCGCCGGGAGGGAAAACAACGCATATTTTGGAATCGCAATCTGATCTATTGAATTGCGTAGCTGTCGATTCTGATGCAATCCGTTTAAGTAAAATTAAAGATAATTTGAATCGTTTAAGCTTATCAGATACCAAAATACAATTGCTTTGTTTGAAAGCACAGAATCTCAAAAACATTTGGAAGGAAGGCTTATTCGATAGAATATTATTGGATGCTCCTTGTTCGGGAACTGGAGTTATTCGTAAACATCCTGACATTAAATTATTACGCAGAGAGGAGGATATTGCTAAACTAGCTGAACAACAATATCAATTGATATCAAGTCTTTGGGATATATTAAAGCCAAATGGAGTTTTATTATATGTGACTTGTTCGGTGTTGCCAGAAGAAAATAGCGAGGTATTAATTCGTTTTTTATCGAATCATCCTGGTGCTAAGGAAGACGTCTTAGAAGAAACATGGGGAGTAGCTTGTAGTGTAGGAAGGCAAATTTTCCCCCAAATTCATGGACCTGATGGCTTCTATTATGCTAGGTTACGTAAAGGACTGAATAACTAGTTTAATTATTAAAATAAGATGAGAAAATCATGAAAACAATCTTGCTTTTTTTTTATTGTTTATTAATTTCTGTTACGTTTATTATAGCTGGTTGTGCTTCTAATCATTCATTGGATGAACCCCTAGAGAAAAAAACAGTAAAAAACACAAAGAAAAAAAAGGGTTTATCACCTCCTGTCATACAAGTAGTTCAAGCGGCTGATCGACTTAGAGTCATTGTCTATAGTGATGGTTGTTTTCGGCCAAATGAGAAATTAACTGTCAATTGTACCCAGCAGCTTAGTCAGACCATTAAGCTCATAAAATCCTACGGAGGTGGCCTCATTCAAGTGGTGGGGTATAGTGATGATCTTTATGATCCCCGAACAGCGTCCGCAATTACGCAGGATCAAGCAGAGGTAATAACAAGTTTTTTATGGTCGCACGGAATAGATTCGCAACGTCTACGTACGATCGGGTACGGTCGACATGATTTCATCGCGAGTAATCGAAACGTTAAAGCAAGTAGTTTTAATCGTCGTGTAGAAATTATCTTAGTGAAAAATTAATTAATAAGAGTTTCAATTAGGCTAGGCTGATATAAAAAAGCACCGTTTTTTTTGAGTATCATAACGGAACGTATAATGTCTGATTGCAGAAAAACAGGTGCTTGTTGACCAGCATGGCAGAAAACATGCTATTAATTTTTATTAAGTACCAGAC